>NZ_JBNCKT010000186.1:0-6418 GCF_049841675.1 Micromonospora sp. DT4 | reverse complement strand
ACCGTCCCCGGCCTGGACGGCACCACGCTGCTGGCCACGCACCAGCGGGCCGTGGGCCGCGGCGCCCGCGTCGTCGAGGCACCTCCCGGATCAGGCTGCCCTCAGCTCCACCGTCCTGCTGCGACAGGGCCAGCGGCGAAGGCCTCTCACCTCCACTCGAAACAACAGCGCCTCACGGCGCACACGTCCGAGACGTGACGCTACGTGAAGACGCCCACCGGACCAAGACCGGCAACGGCCCTGCCGTCTTCGCCACGCTCCGTAACACCTCGATCGGCTACCACCGCACCAGCGGTGCAACCAACATCGCCGAAGCCACCCGACGTGCTAACCACCGCCCACGACCTCATCGACGCCGTGACCAGGAGTAACCCGACTACGCAATAGCCCTGCCTCGCCCTGCCAGCCACAAGACCTGACCCATCCCCACAGCCCCCTACCAGGAGAAAGAGACCACCCCGATCAGGAGACCCGGCGCGCCCGCAGCGACACGCTACCAACCCGCACTCATCAGCGAGGGACAAAACTAAAGCCGAGCCGGACAGGCAAGGATCAAAACCCTGTGACGGATTGAGGCTGGGCGCTGCGGTACACGACCTGACAACCTGAGCGGCACGAGCCGGATAAGCCGAGAGGCTTACGTCTGATCTGTGGGGGACGGCGGGTGAGATTCCCGCCGTCTACCCGGCACTGCTGTCGTGATCAGCACTGCAGAAGGGCTTCTGCCGCCTCTTTCAGCTGATTCTTTTCGGTAGCATTGGTGGGCATGGTGGTTAGCAGGTAATCCATTGCCTTCAGCCACTGCTGCTTGTCCGCGATGCTGAGTTTACCGCTGGCGGCGGCGACGAGATCTGCCGTACCCTCGAAATTTGCAGTTTTGATAGCGCCGACTGCGGTGATTATCGCGCCTGCTGCTGCTGCCGACTTTTTGCCGCTGACGGCACTGACCATCTTTGTTAAATCTTCGGTGGTGAGAGCGTCGTCCGCCTTCGTCTCGAACTGTCTGCGCTCAATTAGATCGCGGACCGCCCCGAGAAGGGTTTGCGGCCGGGTTACCTCAGTGGCACTGGCGAAATCGAAGGCGATGTCGGCGTGGCCGACGGCACCGAGGTGTAGTACCGGGGCGAAGACGCTCAATGCCGGCTGGTCGGGCACCCGTTTGACCATCTGCTCGACCCCGGCGCCGCCCGCTCTCATCCGTTGCGGTGTCCAGTCCTGCTTCAGCCGATCGAAGATCTTGCGGCTTTCGTTGAGGTCCGCTGCCCAGATGAGCTGGCCGAGTGCGTCATCGACGTAGCCGATCGCCTCGGTCGGCCACGCCAACCTGCTCGCCGTCTCCAGGAAAGCTGCGGTTATTTGGGGCGAGACGTCGCTGGATGCGGCTACCCGCTCAACTGGCCGTGAGGCGGTGGCCTTCCACTGGAAATCCAGCTGTAAGCCGGTGCCGTCAGCTCTGTCCAGGGTCGGGTGTACGATCACGGCACCGTACCGTTCCGTCACCTCGAGTAGGCCGTCGTCGACCCTGCCCCGGCTGATCACGACCGGCAGTTGCCCGCGTTGGGCGAATTGTTCGAGCAGGTAGTTCAGTGCCGCGATGTCCTCGGCGAGCGGGGGTTCCCCGGGGCGCGGGGCGTCCAGCAGGATCACCGAGTGCATGCCATCGGCAGCCGAGGTCACCTGATCGATCAGTGCCTGCTGCACGTCTCTGTTGATCGACGAGATCACGTGGATATTGCCGTGCGCTCTGACGCCGTTGGTCAACCGTAGTGACCAACTCGGCACCGGAAGCGCCTCGTGGTCTATCTCCTCCTCTCCTTCGCTGTCGCTGTTGGCGGTGCCAAGCTCGGGATCGAACGTGTGGTACCGGTCCCAGTAGTCGCCCAATCCTCCAATAAATTTGAGCGGCTTCGATGGGGGTTCATGGAATAGAGGTAGGACCGGCATGCGGTCGAGGTGGAGCAAGTCGCGGCCGCGGGCCAGGAGGTCGCTGCCATCAGGAACGGCTGTCCAGTGGTGGGCCTCACGCGTGTCGAGGAAGTAGTTGCCTAGCGTCACCGAGCTGGGCCGGTAAGGCCAGGGGTCAATCACCAGCGTGTTGCCATGGGCCGGCGGCCCGATGATGACGAAGACGTGGTCGTCGACGTGCTCGACGAGGGTGACCGGTATGCCGAGCAGCCGTGGATCCCTCCAGATAAGGCTCAGAGTCATCGAAGCGAAGACGCCGCATGGGCCTAGACCCCATTGCTGACCTTGAACGGCAAGCTGTGCGATATCGTTAAGGCGCTGGTCATCCGTGAACGTCCCAAGAAATGCAGCCCTGAATTCTTCCTCCGGAGTCATGGTCGGAGTGTGGCGAATGTAATCGCGTTTGTGAAAATGGTCTGCTGCTAACGCTGCGGCTGCTCCCTGATACTTTTTGCCGACGCGGACATCATTTGACGGCCCGTACCACAAGCGTCTCCTCGCTTCGGCGATGATCTCGCGACCGAGATCACGGGAGACGCGCCGCCAAATATCCTCCCATCCCTCCCCGGCGATGATCTGGTCGATGTGTGTTTGCATCGAGTCGGCGGTGTGGGCGTGTCGAGTGTCGGCGGCGGTACCGTCGGCCATGGGATGACGTAGGGCCGACTGGAGCTCCCGGGCCGTGTCGACCAGTTCCGACCGGGTCTGGCGGGCAGCTTGCTGGAGCTCTCGCAGCCGCATGAACCACCCGAAGTAGGTGGATCGGGGGTCTGATTGCTGATACTCATGTGTCTCAATGAACTTGTCCGCAGTGGCAATCAGCTCGGCGTTGTGGTGCGACGTGGCCAGATCACGCAGCCACTTGGCCGACTCATAACAAGCCAGTCGCTCCGCGGCGACTCGATGGTAAGCCTCGGAGAAGGTGTGTTGGGCGCTTTCCTGCGACGGGAGGTAGGTGTCGGGCCAGCCGAATGGGGTGCCGATGCCTTCGGGGGGCCACCCTCGCGGGTGGTCGAGGGTGTGTAGCCCCGCGGGGGTAGGGGCGGTTTCTGGGGCGAGGACAGCGCCGTCGTCGTCGGTCAGTGGAATGCCGTGACCTTTGCGTGCCAGGGACAGCGCGAACCTGTGCTCGGTGACTTTGGCGGTACGTGGCCCGGTAGTGGGGGCGTTGGGAGCATCGCCGTAGACACGGATGCCTGCAGCGTGATGTCGAATCGCGCCGTCAGGTCCGAGCACCATACGGGTGACGAGCACCTCGGTGAGGTCACCGATGGCGGCGCCGGCCGGTAGGGGTTGGACCCAGGCGGTGCCGCCCATCCCGTAGAGGGCTTGATGTTCGCGGGGCAGCATCGCGAACAAGGCGGCCGCGAAGTCGTCGAGCACGCTGGGCGAGTCGGCGGCCTCGCGCTGCACGAGGATGATCTTCCTGTCTCGGGCACGGGGGTCGGCGCCGATCAGGGCGCGGAGTTGCGTGGCGGTGACGAGCCGACCGCCGAGCATAGGACCGGCCGGGCTGCCGTGCACGAAGACCGGGTATTCATCCTCGGCGGCGCGGAATGATTTGGCGGCCTCGATCTGTGCGCTCTGCGTGGGGTCGAGCAGCATGAGACCGGGCCGGTCTACGAGGTGCTTGATCCCTGTCGCGGAACCGCCGGGGATGACGGCCTGCACGGGCGTGACGGCCGGTGTGACGCGCAGGGTGCCGGGGTTTCGGGGCAGGGTCGCGGCGCGCGCGTCGGGCGTGGAATGAAGTAGCGCTATCCCGTCCGGCGCCCGGACCGCCAGCAGATCCTCGGCGGCGGCACTGGTCGTGGCGACGTGCACGAGGACGGCCTGCCCCGGTATTAGTTTGTCCAGTTCCCGCCAGAGCCCGATGAGTCCGCCGTCGACGTCGCGGGTTACGCCAGCCGGAATTGTGGTCGAGTCGATACCCGCGAAACGGGCATCGACGATTGGCTGAGGTAAGCCCACCTCGGCCCGTTCCCCGGCCAACCGAACCTGGCCAGGCATCGCAGGACCCGGGACGATCCCACCCACTCCTGGATCGGTGTATGCGGCTGCATGGCCCTGGACAAGATGGCCCTCGGGTAGCACGAGGACGTAAGCGGAAGTGCCCTCCCCGACGGTACGTTCGTGGACGATGGTCAGGGCCCATTCCCTGTCCATGCCGATCGGGGGGTCGCCGGGGAGGAGAACTGGCAGGCGCAGCCCGTCGGCATGGGCTTTCGCCTCATCCAGCGTGAAGGTGGAGGCCGAACCTGGCGGGACAACCACCATCCGGGCCACCACGCTCAGTGGCTGTGCCAGCAGAGCTTCCGTCGCCGCCGCGGACCCGACCGGCTCCCCAGCGAAGTGGATCAAGTGCAGACCCGGCACCCGCTCGGCGGCGAAGCACGCCTCGGGCGGCGCCGCCTGCGGCTCTAGGCTCACAACGAGCCCAGATGACACCCAGGTGATAAGGGTTTCGGAACAGCGCGCAGCCGTAATTCTTGGCGGCATGGTCAGGTCACTCCCTGAGCCGACGATGTTGAGATCCCTCAAGGGGCAGAGGCAACCACTCGGGCGTGGACATGACCGACCCTACCGTCCTCCAATGACGTGATCTCAACAAGAATCCGGGTGACCGGATAGGTCGTCGGGACTGCGTTCCGCAGCTTCGCGTCGATATAGTCGGCTCGCTGGAGTGAAACTGCAGGTCGGCGCGTCGCGGGCTGGTGGAAACCGCGAAAACCCCTAGTGACACGCTTTCCTGTGGATAACTTTGTCTAGCTGGGGATCTGTCCCAGTTCTCATAGTCGGTGTACGGTCTGGGCCGTGTACGTGAAGGCGTCGACGCGCAAGACCCGCGACGGGCAGACGATCCGCTACCTGCAGCTGGCCCACAACGAGTGGGACCCGGTGGCCAAGGCGTCCAGGACGCGTGTGCTGTACTCCTTCGGCCGCGAGGACTCCCTCGACGTCGCCGGCGTGCGCCGCCTGATCGACGCGTTGTCGCGCCTGCTGGACCCGGCCGACGCCCTCGCCGCGGCGACGCCGGCGGGGTTGTCGTTCGTGCAGTCGCGGCCGCTGGGCGGGGTGTGGCTGCTCGACGGCCTGTGGCGGCAGCTGGGCATCGGCAAGATCGTGCGAGACATGGTCAACACTCACCGTCGTGAGGTCGATGTCGAACGGGTGCTGTTCGCGCTGGTCGCCAACCGTGTGCTCAAGCCGTCGAGCAAGCTGGCCGCGTCGGAGTGGGTCTGCCACGACGTGCACCTGCCCGGCCTGCCGAACGTCGGAGACGACGCCTGCTACCGGGCGATGGACGACCTGATCGAGGTTGAGCCCGCGCTGACCCGCGCGATCTACGACAGCATCGCCGACCTGCTCAACCTTGAAGTCGACCTGCTGTTCTTCGACACGAGCAGCACCTATTTCGAACTCGACGAGGCCGACGACCTGCTCTGGCGCGACGACAAGGGTGAGGTCGTGGCCGAAGACGACCCGGCCGCGGTCAAGCAGGCCGGGTTCCGCACCCACGGCAAGAGCAAGGACCACCGCGACGACCTGCCCCAGGTCGTGGTCGGCATGGCCGTCACCCGCACCGGCATCCCGGTGCGGGTGTGGTGCTGGCCCGGCAACACCGGCGACTCGGCGCTGATCCGCCAGGTCAAGACCGAGATGCGCGAGTGGAACCTCGCCCGCGTCGTCTGGGTCGCCGACCGCGGGTTCGCCTCCGCCGAGAACCGGCGCTTCCTGCAATCCGGCGCAGGCGGCTACATCCTCGGCGAGAAGCTGCGCGCCGGCACCGCCGAGGCCGACGCCGCCCTGGCCAGGCAGGGCCGCTACGCCCAAGTGGCCGACAACCCGCAGGTCAAAGAAGTCAACATCGGCACCGACGACCGGTTCGTGATCTGCTACAACCCCGACGCCGCCCAGCGCGACGCCGCCGTGCGTGAACGGCTGATCGCCCAACTCACCGACAAGATCGACGGATCGGACAAGCTCAGCCCGACCAAGCGCGCCGAGCTGCGCGGGGCGATCTCCACCAAGCCGGGCCTCAACCGCTACCTGCGCGTCACCCCCAACGGCCTGCTGCGCGTCGACGCCGCCGCCGTCAAGGCCGAGCAGCGCCTGGACGGCAAGTACCTGCTGCGCTGCTCCGACCCGAAGCTGTCGGCCCAGGACATCGCCCTGGGCTACAAGCAGCTCCTCGAGGTGGAACGCGGCTGGCGCGACATGAAGACCACCCTGGACCTGCGGCCGGTCTACCACCGCCGCGAGGACCGCATCCGCGCCCACATCCTGCTCTGCTGGCTGGCGCTACTGCTCATCCGCGTCGCCGAGACCACCACCGGCCACACCTGGCCCAAGATCCACGCAGACATCGAGCGGCTGCGGGTCGAAGTTGTACCGGTTGTCCCAGGGGAACCGGCCCTGCTGGTCGGGCCACACGAGCTGCTGGAGGCGGATC
>NZ_JBNCKT010000185.1:0-6460 GCF_049841675.1 Micromonospora sp. DT4 | reverse complement strand
TGGAATGGGCGGGGTGATTGTGTGGTGCGGGCGGGTTGGGTGTTGACCGCCTTGGGTGTGGGGGGCTCTGACGGTCGTGGGGTGGGGCTTTCGGGTGGTGGGGGTCGTGTCGGCGGTTTTGGTGGTGGTGATGACGCGGCGCAGGCGTCGGCGTCGGTGGGGTTGGTGGCGGCGCGGTTGGGTGGGGTGTTCAGGTCGGCGACGGTGGAGGATGTGGCGTTGTTGGGGGTGGGGCGGTCGACGGTGGTGTGGTCGCAGGATGTGGCGGTGCCGCAGCATGTGGTGGTGGTTCACCGGTCGGCGGAGGATCGTTGGTGGTTGGTGCAGACTCAGGCCGCCGATGTCGCTGAGCGTGTGGTGCGCTTTGATCCGGAGGGTGAGCAGGCCGGTAGGGGGTTGTGGCGTTCGATCCGGGTGCCCACTGATGAGCGGGGCCGGTTGTTGAGCGTCGGCGCCGGTGGGCAGGTGTTCACGGGTCATCAGGTGACGGGGCCGGGCCTGGTGAACGGGCTCGTTGATCCGGCGTTCACCACCCGGCCGGGCATGATGCCCACCTGGGTGCCAGAGGTGGTTCCTGCCTCGCCCCCGCCGATCACCAAGCGGTACCACAACAGTCCGCGGGGCCACCAGTGGATCGTGTATGACGTGCCAGCCGGGTACGCGTCGGACGAGTTCGAGCAGATGTTGTCCGACGACTCCGTGGAATTGGAGATCTCATCCGCTCTGGCGCGCTTCGCCTTGGGCTACGCGGAGGACATAGAAAATGCCAAAAGCCGGGGCGTGTATGTGACGTACCTGGACCTGAACATTCTCGAATTCGTCCTCGATCATCAGACCATCAGTCCCCCCCGATCCCTGGGCCCCGCCCCCGACGGCATGGACGGCCCGGACATCGACGTGATCATCACCCCTATCGAGGACGAGTGGTCCAGCGCGCCCGTGAACACCCTCGACGCCGCCACGAGCACATCCCTGCCTGACGGTGTTCACCCGTCACTACCGTTCGCCGGCCTCACCTCGACGATCCCCGCCCCGCCCGGCGGATCGTTCGACCCGATGATGATTGACCCGCCCGGCGGATCGTTCGACCCGATGATGCTTGACCCGGCCGAGTACGGGATCAGCCTGCCCGGCAGCCAGGAACTGGTAGACGACCCGTGGGGGCTGGGGGACCTCGCACCCCGGCAGTGGACGCAACCCGTCAGCGCCGCTTTCCCACCCTATGGCCAGGTGTACGCCCCAGACGGTGATAACCCCTACGACAGCCACGACCTGACCTGGACATGGCCCGCGCTGAACCCGCCCGTGTCGACCGCGAGCACCAGCGCGGCACCCGAGAACACCGGCCAATACGCCCCCACCAACGAGACCAACGCACCACCACAGCCCATCACCTCCGCCCCACCCCACATGTTCTACCTCCACCCCCCCACCAACGAGCACGACGCCCCCCACATCGACGACGACTTCCTCGACGACGGCTTCCTCTACGACGAGCACGACTCGCTCTCCGGCGACGAGGAAGCCGATTCGCTCTTTGGCGACCCACGATCACCATCGATCACACTTGGCGACCACCTGCCGCGGTTAGCGCTACCCACCGCCGGGCCCGCCACCACAACCCACCACCTACCCCCCATACCCCGCACCACCTCAACCCGACCCCCACACGCCAGCGACACACCACCTCACCAGCACCCACCCTCCACGTCCACCAGCAAAGCAACCCCAACACCGCGCACAAAACAACGCGCGAAACCGTACTCCCGACAAGGTGACAAGTCGCGCGAACAAGGTGACAAGTCGCACAAATATTTCACACCGGGCGAGCGTGTCGACGCCATCAACACGTGGGTAGCGCAAGACTCCCCCAATCGCCGGAACACAGTCCCCACAAACGGCGACACTGTGACGGTCGGAGAAAAGACATACCCGATCGGCCAGATTTTCGAGAGCCTGATACACGTTGGGGGTTACCAATACGATAAAGATATTGCCGAAGCCCTAGAGAAAAACGGATACACCGTCAGACGTGACGGCGGACATATGCATATCGTCAAGTTTCAGAGAATGAAAGACGAGAAGGCGAGAGACTTCCTCGCCATCTACGAGGACTGGATTGACAAGAAGAACGGAAATGGTGAACTCCTTAACATCAGGAAGATACCCGCGAAGAGGCTGGAGCTTCCCAATCCGCGAAAGCCGGGCGAGATGTTCCAGTTCGGCAGCTTCATGCATACGCTCAAGCAAATTGGGCATAGCGATGATGAAGCAGGCACAATGGCCGCGATGCTGGAAAAAGGCGGCCTCAAAGTCATACGCCGAAATAATGACGATAAAACGAGATTCGATGGGTTGGAGGTGCCCGGAGCGGCGCCATCCAAACCCCGAAAGCTAACGGACAAGCAGGAAAAGGACTCTCAGGAGCGGATCAAGGCGGTCACGCTTTGGATGGATAAAGACCCCGGAAACTTTGGCAAAACTCCTCTCTGGAGCGACACGGTGACGGACGACAGGAGGGAGGTTCACAAAGTCGGCAACATGTTTCATGTGTTGCGGACAACCGGATATGTGTTCCATGAGGGTTTCTTCGAAGCTCTGCGCAAGGCGGGTTTCGAACCGGAACACACCCTCAACGACGACAAAATAAGACTCCCCAAAGACAAGAGCACGCTTGCCTCCGTCGATAAGCGGATAGATAACGTCAAGGACCTTCTCTCCGCTTATGACGCCTGGCTCAAGGGTGTGCCGGGAACGACCGCTCCATGGGATGCTCAGATCAAGCCCCCGGGAACGATCCCTCCACAGAGAACTACGATCACGCTCTCGGGAAAAACTAAAGCTACTGACATCGGTAAGTTGATGGACAATCTCGTCAGGCGGGGGACTTTGGATCCGACGGGGAAGATCGCCGAACTTCTGCAAGCCAGTGGACTACAGACGGACATTCGGAACAAAAAGGTTTTTGTAGTTAACCCGAAGGAGTTGCCCGCCTCCACGGTGGCGCCGGTGCCCGCCGCGACGCAGAAGAATGCCAACGCGGCTGCGGGCATCACGCGGGACATGAATTGGGAAAACCCGTCTGGCTCTGGTGTGCCGGCGGTGAGTGAGTCTGTCATCCTGCCGCCGGGTGTCGAGCAGGATGCGGGCTATCCGGGCCTGTGCTGGGTGGGTGCCGCGCCGACGGGGTGGGATCAGACCGACCGGCTGCGAAGATGGGGTAGCCAGGTGGCCAGGGCCGCGGTGAAGGCTCCGGTCATTGTGCTGCGCTCCGCCATGGACGATCAGAGGCGGGCAGCGGATCTGCGAAACCTGCGGCGTCTGGTGCAGCAGTTCGCGTTGAAAAAGCAGCCACAGCCCATGGTCATCGCCGACGACTACACCACCTCGGAACCACTCAAGCAGATGTCGCACACCTACGGCTTCAGCATCCTGCATCGCGCCACGGACAGCGCCACGACCACCACCCCCACCGCGACCACCACCCCCACCGCGAACCTGGACCCCGTGTGGCGAATCACCAACAGTGACCGCGTCACCAAGGACATTGGCTGCAGACTCACCCCAGCCGTGATCCGAAAAGCGGCTTTCGCCAGCGTCGCACGCACGATCCCGGCGACACCCGCGCTCGCCGAACTCCTACTCGCCCGCGACCGGGAAGCGACACTTCAACTCCTGACCAAGCACCGCGCCGACCTGCACACCCCAGACGTCCTCAGCGAGCTCGACACCATCATCACGAACACCAAGGAAGACCCCTGGTTCAGCCAAACCAGACCACTGCTCGGCGAACTCGGCGCCGCCGGGCACGCCCCCCTCGTCCTGGACTACCAAGAACAGCAAACCCCCCAGAAACGCAACCTGATCCTGCTCAACAAGCAGGGCCGCACCATCCCCGTCGACCAACGCGTCGCGCTCATCCGCGACTCCGGACACTCCACCAAGGGCGCCGCAACCGCCATGCACGCGGTCAACATCATGTTCACCCAGGGCACAGCCGCCGCCCAGCAACACATCAAGGAACACTCCACCGACCTCAACACCAACGAACGACAAAACTGGGTCGACGCCATCACCGACCTCGCACGCCACCACCCCACCAAACAAGACCAATTCCTAGAGCTAGGCAAAGAGATCCTCAACTGCGGAAATGTTTCATAAACCCATGGGGCTACGTAACTTTCCGTGTGTGGAGCCGAACTCCTCCGGTGTCCAGGTCGCGGCCGTAGCCAGGCTTGATCGCCGCGTCGAGGTCAGCGTGGATTGATCCTGATGCCCGACCGGGCACCACGCCGATCGCTGTCAAAAGGAGCCAACTATGGCCGACCAAAGTCCCGGCTCCCGCACTGTAGAGGTTGATGACGACGTGTACGACGTGTTGGAGCGCACCGCCGCCAGCCGAGACGCAGACATCAACAGCGCGCTGCGGTACCTGATCGAGGTGCCGATGCCTCGGACCGGTTCGGACGACAAGGACCGAGCCCAGCCGAGCGGAAAGCAGTCGCCGAGTTCGGTCACCCTGGACTCCAGGGTCTTCGCAAGGACTCTGTTGGCTTTAATATTATAACTCGCCGTAGCGGCCAGGCGCTGGGGCTTCGCGGCAGCCCTATGTCCTTTATGGAATATGGTGTCCGGATGTCGATGAGGCCCAGAGTGTCGGTGGAGATCCCGGCGCAGACAGTGGCGGTGGTTCGGATGGCGTGTCCGGGTGGTACCCGGGTGACCCGGGTCCGTGACGCGCTCGGGCCGATCTTCGACGATCAGGAGTTCGCCGGCTGGTTCGCGGCCGAGGGGCGTAGCGCGGTGGCGCCGGGTCTGCTGGTGCTGGTCTGCGTGCTGCAGGCGATGGAGGATCTGACCGATCGGGATGCCGCCGACGCGGTCCGGACCCGGATGGACTGGAAGTACGCGCTTGGCCTGGCGTTGGACGACACCGGGTTCCACTACTCGGTGCTCTCGGAGTTCCGCGACCGCCGGCCGTCGACGAGCGGGCGGTACGTCTGTTGGAGTTGATGCTGGACGCGGCCAAACGCGCGGGTCTGCTGTGCGGCGGCGGCAAGGCCCGTACCGATTCCACCCATGTCCTGGCCAAGATCAGTGCGTTGGGGCGGCTGGAACGCGTCGGTGAGACGGTCCGGGCCGCGTTGAACCAACTCGCCCAGGTCGCACCGGGCTGGCTGGCGCCGCGAATTGATCCCGAGTGGGAACAGCGGTATGGCCGGCGCATCGACTCCGCGCATCTCCCGGCCGCCGAACAGGCCCGCGACCGGTTCGGGCAGGCGGTGGCCGCCGACGGTGCCGTCCTACTCGCGGCCATCGACGCCGATCCCGACGCGGCATGGCTGAACAACCTGCCGGCGATCGACGCCCTCCGCAAGATCTGGGACCAGGAATGCGTCCTGGACCAGCACGGCGCCTGGATGCTGCGACACGGGCGGATCCGGGAAGGAGCAGACTTCCGGGAATCCCCTTTCGACCTCGACTCGCGGTGGAGCCGTAAACGCGACACGACCTGGCAGGGCTACAAGGCCCACCTGACCGAGACCTGCGACACCAGCGACCCGCACCTGATCATCGCGGTCCGCACTACACCGGCTACCGACACCGACAACGCCACCCTGCCCTCGATCAACGCCGACCTGCAAGCCCGCGACCTCACCCCAGCCGAGCACTACCTGGACGAGGGCTACGTCACCGCCGACGCCGTCGCCCGCGCCGCCGGACAGGGCACCGAGATCATCGGGCCGCTCGCCCGTGACACCTCCTGGCAAGCCCGAGCCGGCCAAGGCTTCGACCGTGACAGCTTCCGCCTCGACTTCGACAGCCGCACCGATATCTGCCCCGCCGGCAAGATCAGCACCACGTGGAAACCCCGCGCCCACAACAGCGGACCCGGCACCGCGATCGCGTTCGCCGACACCGACTGCCGCCCCTGCCCGATGCGCGCCCACTGCACGACCAGCACCACCACCGGCAGGCAGATCGTCATCCCCAGCCGCGAACTCTACGAGATCCAACTGACCAACCGCGCTGCCCGCAACGACCCCGACTGGCAGCGACGCTACAACACCCGAGCCGGAATCGAGGGCACCATCTCCCAAGCAGCCCGCGCCCACCACCTACGCCGCAACCGCTACACCGGCCTGCCCAAGACCCGCGTCCAACACGTCCTCACCGCCTGCGGCATGAACGCCGCCGGATCGCCGACTGGACCCACCGCAACAACCAACCCGCCCCCACCCGGCCCCGAACACCCTTCAAGAGCCTCTGCCAGACAGCCAAGATCACAGCGAGTTAGCCAACAGAGTCCGCGAATCCCCAGCGCCTGGCCGCTACGGCGAGTTAGCCAACAGAGTCCTGAAAGTCGCTGAGATCACCTCTCTGAGACTGTCGGGTAACTGGCTGGGGGCGGAACGTCACGCCGAGACACGTCGATGGAAGGTCCTCGACAAATAGATCA
>NZ_JBNCKT010000184.1:0-6484 GCF_049841675.1 Micromonospora sp. DT4 | reverse complement strand
GCCGACGCGCGTCCCGCACCGTAACGCCCATACACCCCAAACGATCACAAACCATTTGGGTTACGGGTCAATAACTGCCGGTACCAGACGGGGCATGTCGCTAGTCCCTTCGAAATGCCGGACCCGTGTCAACGATCTCCACACGGGCCAGCATTTGAAGAGGATAGCCACGTCAGCCGCTGGCGCCAGGCTTCGGACCAGGCGGGAGCAGGAGGCGATGCCGGTGAAGGCGCACCGCAGCACCCCGGGAGGGTGGCGTCAGGCGTCGACGTCGACGACGATCTTGCCCTCCGCGGCGCCCCCGCCGACCTGGCCGACTGGCTACGCGGGCACTGGGCCATCGAGGTCCTTCACCACATTCGCGACACGACCTACCGCGAGGACGCCGGCCGGCTGCGTACCGGCAACGCGCCCCGCGCCCTGGCTACCCTCCGCAACACCGCGATCAGCCTGCTCCGCCTCAGCGGCACCATCTCGATCGCACCAACCCTGCGCCGAAACAGCCGAGATCCATGCCAATCCTTACAAATACTCGGACTCACCTAGAATGGGCATACCTCGACCTTGCGAACGCCCTGCCTTGACCAGTGCGGGTCATGTTCGAAAATCTAGCCCAATGTTGATGTGCCCGACATGCAGCGTCAGATCGGCCACTTGCAGTCAATGACGCGTAACCATTTGGAGATCAACCCGCTTAATGCGGAACTTCCGCTCGACCTCGATGGCGCATCGCGCGGTCGCCTTCGTCGCCTCACCGATCGAACCGCCGAGGCTGCCCAGGCCGCCTTGAATATCGGTGATCGCACTGCGCACTCGCGTTACGCCCACCGCCACTGCGGCGAAGCCAGCGCCCGCGGCTCGCAGGGCCACCTCCTGTGCCTGGCTGTCAGCCGCGGCTGCCAATCCCCGCGCGCGCTCGACGCCTGCCGCCAGGGCCCGGAGCTCGGTGGCGATCTTCTCGATATGCGACACGCGGCCGACTTCCCAATCGAAGACTGTGATGGTGTCCGGCAGCCGAAACTACCGGGGTATCCGGGAGGCCCACCAGACATCGGCAGTCGAAGACCTGAGATCCCGAACATGGCGTAGGCCGGCGGTGGAACCTCGATAGCTGGCGGTGGAACTTGATCTCGCTTGAAAGCTTTCACGCAGCAAGCGTTCGACCCTCGTTCCGTAGCCTCGGGCTACCTTCTCTGGGTCCTGGTGCCGATGATGACCTCGGTGCGGACGAGTTCATCGAACAAGCCGGAGGGGCTGTACGTGATGAGGGCGTCTCGAAGGTCGGCTTCGAATGCCGCCTTGTCTGGTCCTATTTCGTGGGTGATTCGGCAAGGCGTCACAGCCGCGTCGGGTCCACTTCTTCTCCGAGCAGGACGCCGCCGGCCAGTTCCACCACGTCCGAGCCGACCATCGCGTGCTGCGTGGCGACGTGTACGTCACGGAAGTGCCGCTGCAACGGGCTGCTCGCGTACACCGAGGTGCCACCGCCGCTGCGGTAGGCAAGGTTCACGGCAGCCGCGGCGGAGTTGGCCGCGTTCGACACCGCCAGTCGAAGCCGAGCGCGTTGCTCCACCGTGATCGGGTCGCTGGCGAGCGTCGTCCGCCAGCACTCGGCCACCGTCGCGCGCAGCAGTTCCTCGCCGCCGCCGAGCAGCGCCTCCGCCTCGGCGACGGCGGCCCGGACGGCAGGCTTGCCCGCGATCGTGCCACCCCCGCCGGGCACCTGCTTCTCCCGGGCCAGCCGGACGATCTCGTCGAGGGCGGCCCGGCCGATGCCCAGCGCGGCGGCACCCACCCCGATCGACAGGTAGCCGAAGACCGGGAAGGCGTAGAGCGCCCCCGGGCGGGGCGGTACCTGCCCGAACAGTGAGAACGATCGGCTGGCCGGGACGAACACGTCCACCGTCTCCACGTCGTCGCTACCGGTCGCGCGCAACCCGGCGACCTGCCAGGTGTTGTGCGCGACCAGCTCAGCGGTCGGCACGACGAAGTGCCGCACGACGGGTCGTCCATGCTGGTCAGTGACCGGACCGGAGCCCTCGACCAACATGGCGCCCAGCACCAGCGCGCTGGCGTGCCGGTTGGCGCTGGCGAACGGCCAGCGGCCGGTCAGTCGAAAGCCACCATCCGTCGGCCTGGCGCGGCCCAGCGGTGCGGCCACACCGGCGATCAGGAATTCGGGGGCGGCAAGCAGCTCGGCGGCCACCGGCTCATCGAGGTAGCCCAGCGTCACACTGGTAGCAGCGGCGATCATCGCACACCAGCCGACCGACCCGTCGGCCCGCGCGAGGTCATGAACCAGGGTGTAGAGGGTCAATGGGTCGGCCTCCAGCCCGCCGGCCGCCCGGGGCGCCGCGAGCCGGAAGACACCCAGCTCGGCCAAGTGGCCGAGGAGCGCGTCCGGCAGCCGTCCGGCCTCCTCGATGGCGGCGGCGTCGGTGCGGATCTGCGGCGCCAGCGCCGCCACGGATTTCAGCAGAGAGGGCGCGGTATCGACAGACACGGCCGCCAGCGTAGTGGGGACGGCGCTTGGACGTGCTGCCGGAGGGCAGTTGCCAGGCGATGTCCATCGCGCCCGACGAACTCGACCGACCCTTCGTTGCCTGGCCGGTGTCCAGCGGGAGTACAACCGGCTCGGTGAGACCCTTATCTTCCGTGGCCGCGCCACCTCGCTGGGATTTTTCGACGGCTGGAATCGGTCCAGCCAGGACTGGTCCAGGCTCACAAGTGGCACCGCCGGCCTGCCCGACCTCTTGCTGGGTCTCGCCACGGCGCTGAACACCGACCGGCCGGTCGGGCGGCCGACGCTGTCCACCTGCGTCGATCTCGGCCTCATCGTCGACCAAATCGCCGATCCCACTCCCGGACTACGGCTGCTGGCCTGGGCCGTCTGCTACGAGGACGTGCTCGTTGAGTCCGACGACCTACACGAGATCCGACGGGTCGACGCCGACGGCCTCACGTACAGGCCCAGCCGCGAGATCCAACCCGCGCGTTGGCGCGGCTACCCACGGTGCTTCCCCGCGCCCTCGCAGGCAGACGACTTGACCTTCGCCAAGAGGTAAGCGTCGATCACTCTGGTCATCGCGCGAGCCGCCCATCAGGAAGAACACGACCGACGGGTCGAACGGTGACCCCTGTCCGGATACCGATGGAAGGTCACCCGCATGTCCGACCCGAGCGAACCCCGCCCGTCCGAACGCGCGCTGCTCCCCAGCGACGTCACCGACCCCCTGCTGTGGCGGCTGGCCGTCGACGTGGCCACCGCCCACCAGCCCGGACCCGACAACCGGTGCGTAAACCTTCAGTGCGCCGACCAGTCCGGTCCGTGCGTGGCCGCCCGAATGGCCCAACGGGCAATGCGATCCTCGCGCGCCCCAAAGCCGCGACCACAACGCCTACCACACGCCGCCGTCCGGGAACGGACACCGCAAGGGCCGGTTCGCGAATCGGGCGGCTTCATCGGCTGGTTCACCGCCCGCATCACCGCCACGACCACCCACCTGCGGGAGCGGCTGCCACGCCGTGTTCCCGGCGCGACCCTGACCGCCGCGTAGTGGAGCGCGCCAGAGCGGCCAACGCCATCCCACCCCGACCAGGAGCAGGAGCGTGACCTTCCGTACCGAAACGGGCCTCGCTGGCCACGCCCGAGCCGCCACAGGGATGAAGACCCGCATGCACGAAGTCCGGGAGCGGTTGCGGGTGGGTCGCGAGTTGCGCCACTACATGTCAGACCTGGTGGAACGGGCCCGGCTCGCGCCCGGTGACGACATGATCGGCATGTTGATCCGCGAGCACGGCCGCGATCTCACCCACGCCGGGCTCGCGGCGGTTCCGAAGCCGGCGAAGAAGGCCTACCAAAGGCCCCAGCCTGCCCCCGACTCATTCGCCGTTCTGCTCCTGCCTGGACCGGTGCAGATCGTTGACCAACTCGGCCGCCACGGCCTCCGGCTCGGCTAGGCAGCGCCAGGCGGGCACCCGCCGGACAGCTGCAGAACCGCTTGTGACGTCGAGCCGGGCGAGCACCTTACGCAGCTCCCGGCCGTCGGGATCGCCCGCTGGATCGTCAACGACGACGGCCAACTCGATACCGTCGCGCCGCACCACGAGGTCGACAGGCCGCCCTGCCACGGGAACGTCGCGCCGCACCGTAAGACCGGCGCTGCGAAGGGCAAGGTGCAATTGGTCCGCTGGCACGGTCGCGGTGTCCAGGTGGGCATCGGCTGCACCACCGGCCATCGCCAAGGCGTTCAACAGGCCCCGTTGGCCCGACCACCATGACCGGTCACCGACCACGACGAGCTGGGACCGCGCCCGGGTGATGGCGACGTTCCACAGGTTGGTCTGGTGAACCAGCCAGCCCCGAGTACGGTCCGGAATGCCGTGCGCCCCGACTGGCGAGACCACCATGATGTCTCGTTCGCTGCCCTGGAATTTGTGGATCGTCGCGCAGAGCAGGTTGTCGATGAGGCCGGCATCGCGAAGGGCAGACGCCAGTCGACGTTGATGCATGGCCAGCGGCGTGACCACCCCGATCGAGACATCGGGGTACGCCCCGCGCAAGTCCGTCACCTCGGCCACCACCGCGTCGATCTCGACCTGGTTGAGCCCGGACCCGGTCACCCCGGGGCTGAACGCTCCGGGCACGTCGCGCCAGCGAACGGCAGGATCGGCCGCAGCGGCCAGTCGGGCCGGATCGGTCAAGACGGTGAGCCGTCCCTGGTAGACCTCCCGGTTCGGCACTTCGACGATGTCCGGGTGGCACCGGTAGTGCTCGTCGAGGAGAAGTGCCGTGCCCGCTGCTGCGGCAAACGCCTCATACGCGGAATGGGCGGTGTAGGTCAGCCGACGGTTGCTCAGCCACCCGGTGCTCAGGCCGGCTCGGGCCCGCTCGGTGACGTCATCGGCCTCCGGCAGGTCCACGACGGGCGCGAGCTGACGCGGATCGCCGATGAGCAGTGCGCGCTTGGCCCGGTAGAGCATGGGCAGGATCGCGGGAATGGTGCACTGGGCTGCCTCGTCGATCACCACGAGGTCGTACATCGCAGGGCGTCTCATCAACCGTCGGGCGGATAGGGCGGTCACCGCCCAGCCTGGCAGCACCCGCAACAACTCTGGGAAGTAGGCCCAGCTGTCCGACTGCTGTGGCTTGGCCATCTCGTCTGCTCGGTCCTGCAACAGACGCGCTCCCGCAGCCACCCGGCGGGCGATCTGGGCCCGCAACAGGTCGATGCTGAGGGCGGGCCGTTCGGTGCCGATCAGGTCGACCAGTCGCCGCCAGGTCGCGTCCGCGTCGGGCAGCTTCGCGAGGAGTCGCTGGCAGTCTCGCCAACGCAGCTCGATCACCGCCCGCTCGGCGAGCGCTTCGACGCCGTTCCGATCGACGATCTGGTACGACCGCAGCCGCCACCGGTACCACCAGCCGAACCACCTGCTGTCGAGCGCCCGATCGGTCAGCTGGACGAGATGCGACAGCGCCGTGTCGTCGACGGGCAACGGGGTTGCACCGACGTCCGGGGCGGCCCCGCGTTCAACGGCCAAGTCCGCGAGGTCGCGTTCGAGCAGCCGCCGCTTGTCCAGCGCCTCACGGAGCTCAGCGGCCTCTTCAGCCAGCATCCGTAGCTCACGCAGTGGGGTCCGATCGTCTGGTGTGGTGGGCCCGTCCGCCGGTGGATACGCAGCCAAGATGTCGGCGAGGTTCTTAGGTTCCTGCGTACGGTGTTCCTTGTTGCCGGTGCGCACCAGCAGGCCCGGGCCGATCAGGTCGGTCACTCGGTCGAGCACCGAGTCGACGGCCTGGTTGCTGGTGGAGCCGATCAACACGCTCTGGCCGGCGGCGGTGGCGGTGGCGAGCAGAGCCGTGACGAGTTGGCTCTTGCCGGTGCCCGGGGGTCCCTGGGCTACCGTCAACGGCTGTGACATCGCCGCCTGAATGATCTCTTCCTGGGCCTCGTTCGTGGTGCTCATCGCCACCGTCAGGACCGGCGTCGTGGCTGCCTCGTCCGGTCGGCGCGCCAGCGCGCTCAGTGCCGTCCGCTCGATGAGCCGCGGATTCTTGATCATGCCCCGCAGATCGTCGACGAGCTGCCGTTGCGGCGACTGGGTGGCATCGACGGTATACATGATCGCGGCGTTCTGCACCCCGTTCACCGGCCCCGGGCGGATGATGCCTCCGAGCAGCGCCGGGTCCAACTCCGTCACCAGGCTCAGCCCGAACGTCTTCACCAGCACCTCGACGGTGGCGGCGAGGGAGGTGGGGTCACCCGGCGTGAATGCCTGTTCGACCCGTTGCAGCAGTTCGTCGCTCTCCACCTCGGAGAGTTGGAGCAGGTCGATGAGCGCGGCGCTGGGGCGGGGCGGGAAGGAGGGGTGCAGGACGTCGTCCACGCCGACGCTGACATCACAGACTAGCCCGAGTTTCCTAGATAAGTTGATCTTGAGGGGATGCGGGGTTCGGCGACATGAGGGTTGAGCTGCACGGATC
>NZ_JBNCKT010000183.1:0-6631 GCF_049841675.1 Micromonospora sp. DT4 | reverse complement strand
ACCACCCACGCAGACGTCATCAACCCCGACCTGCTCGCCTTCATCCGCGCCTGATCCACCAACGCCGGCGACGCGGAGGGGTTCCGCGTCGCCGGCGCGAATCAGTTTCAGATTCCGTTTGATGCCTCCGGTGCTGTCCACCGTCACACCGCACGCCATGCAGCTGGTCCGGGTGGGCGTGGCGTATACTGTTTCGGAGGGCTCTGCTGAGAAGCCTCAAGGAGTTGATCGTCCTGCGCCCGGCTGATGTTACGCCTGGCAGAGGGAAGTAATGTAGAAGAGCCGCCGGGCGCTCTTCTGCATCGATGGTTCACTCAGCGGTGTGCTCATGGAGCGCGCGTGCTGAGCGCACGATATTTCGCCGAGGGCGGCACGGTGATCCAGGAGCCATGGTTGCTGACGACCAGCAATGACCACCTGTTCCTGGACGGGACGCCGACGTCGGAGAAGACGGAGTATCCGAGCCGCCTCGCCTGGAGAACAGTCGATGATCCGCTTGTGGCGCGGACGTTCTTCCGCGTCATGAACTTGGTGGAGCCGATGTCGCGGCTCTTCGAACCGGATATCAGCGTCCGAGTCGCAGCGGACGATGCGTCGGCTATCCGGTAGTTGCCGACGTCGTCGAAGTTTAGGCCGTGTCGGCGCACTCGGAGGGGTATCGCGAACGCATAGGACGGTGTCGGACGCAGTGATTCTCGAAAGAGCAGCAGCGTGATCCCAACGAGTCCGGAACCCATGGACGCTTTGCAACTGCAGATCATGGGCCCCCTGCGGATTCGGCGTGGCGAGACCGAATTGAATGCAGGCCCGCGTCAGCAACGCTGCATGCTGGCGGTTCTGATGGCTCGGGTGGGGCGCCCGATAGCCATCGTCGACCTGATAGATCTAGTCTGGGGCCCGGATCCGCCGGCCAGCGCGGTGAACATCATCCACAAGTACGTGGGTGCGTTGCGGCGTCTGCTGGAGCCCGGATTGCCGTTGCGGGCGCCTGGGTCCTATCTGTTGCGGCACAGCGAGGGGTATCGGTTCGTCGTCGGCTCGGCGACCCTCGACCTGGTCGTCTTTCGCCGGCTCGTGTCCTCGGCGAAGTCGAAGCTGGCACAGGGTCGGCCTGCCGAGGCACTCGACGACTACGTCGACGCGTTGTTCCTGTGCCAGGGAACGGCCGGCGGCGTGTTGGCGGACACCGTGGCCGCGTCGGCGATTCTCGCGGGTATCGACGGTGAATTCTTCGACGCGGTGGTGGCCGCGGCGGAGTTGGCGGTGCAGCAAGGCCAGCCCGGCCGGGTGCTGGCCCCGCTGCGCCTGGCCGCGGAGATGGGGCGACTCAACGAAATCGTCCACGCCAGCCTGGTGACGACGCTCGCGGCGCAGGGGCACCAAGCGGAGGCGCTGGCTACCTTCGAGGCGATTCGGTCGCGACTCGCCGCCGAACTGGGTATCGACCCTGGACCCGGCCTGCAGCATGCCCAGCGACGGGCGTTGACCCAGGCTGCAATGCCCGAGGCGAACGACGACGTGGAGCCTCCGCAGGTCCGCGCGACGCTCCATCCGGCCCAGCTACCGCCGGACCTGCCGATGTTTGTGGGTCGGGAAAGGGAACTGGCCACCCTCACAGGCTTGGTGTCCGCCGGGCAGGCGGCGGACCGAACCAGCCCGCTGGTGGTCGCGATGGCCGGCATGGGAGGAGTCGGCAAGTCCACACTCTCGGTGCACTTCGCGCATCTGACTGCCGGCCGGTTCCCCGACGGACAGCTCTACCTCGATTTCCAGGGCCACCTGGGCGAGGAGAAGAGCCTCGCGGCCGGCGATGCCTTGCGATCCTTGCTGTACGGGTTGGGCATTGCCTCTGTCGATGTTCCGGACACGGCCGATACCCGTACCGGCTTGTATCGCAGCCTGACCATCGGCAAACGGTTCCTGGTCGTTCTGGACAACGTCCGGGACGTCGCGCAGGTTCGCCCGCTGCTGCCGAACTCGCCGCAGAGCCTCGTGCTGGTCACCAGCCGGCAACCGCTGGTCGGGCTGGCTGCGCTGGAGGGCGCCTACTTGCTGAATGTCGATCTTCCCGACCTGCCAACCTCGCGCGAGCTGTTGGAGCGCCGGCTGACCGACCTGCCACGTCGTACGGATGTCGGCCGACCGGAAACCGTGGACGAGATCATCGAGCTGTGCGGCCGGCTGCCGCTGGCCTTGGCGATCCTGGCAGCACGGATGACCGCTCGTCCGCAGTTGTCGTTCGGGGAGGTCGTCGCCGAGTTGCGCGACGGTGCCCGTCGTCTGCACGCGTTTCCCGGCGGGCGCGGTGTCAGTGACCCGCGGACCGCGTTCTCCTGCTCGTACCGCGAGTTGAGCCCGGCCGCAGCGCGGCTGTTCCGGCTGACGTCTGTGACATTGAGCCCGGGTGTGTCCCTGGCATCCTGCACCAGCCTGGCCGGACGGACGACCGCAGAAACCGAGGCAGCCTTGGCTGAATTGGTGGAGATGGGTTTGATCACCGAGCATGAGGATGGCCGTTTCACCTCGCACGTGCTGGTCAGAGCCTACGCGGAGGAGCTTTTCCGAGAGACCGAGCCGCTGCCGGAACGTCAGGCCGCGATCAGCCGCCTGCTGCAGCACTACTTGCACAGCAGCTTCCACGCGCAGGTGATGCTCGAGCCCAACCGGACACCGATCGAACCCCCGCCGCCCTTGCCGGGCGTGATGCCGGAGCGGCCCCTGACCTACAGCGACGCGTTCCGTTGGTTCGCGGTCCGGCGGGAGATGCTGAAGGAAGCCGTCCGGGTCGCCGCCGACCTCGGCTACGCAATCGTGCCGTGGCAGTTGGCGCTGACCATGCAGCAGTATCTGCAGTGGGCCGGCTACTACCAGGACTGGGAAGACATCATGCGGTGGGCGCTGCGCGCCGCGCGCCAGCACCACGATGTCGTAGGAGAGGCTCATTCGCTGCGGAGCCTGGCGGGTGCCCGGTATTCGTTCGGCGACAACGAGGAAGCACTCCGCCTGCTCGCCGAGGCTTTGCAGATTTACGAGAAAGAAGGCATGCGCTTCGAGCAAGCGCTCGTCCACTCCAACTTACATCGTGTCTACAGTGCATTGTGCCGGCACGACATCGCCATAGAGCACAGCCGTAGGGCGCTGTCCTTGTTCCGCGACCTCGGCAATCGTCGATCCGAGAACCTCAGCCGCTTCCACCAGGGAAAATACCTGGTGGACATGAGGCATTTCAATGAGGCCATCAAGGTTCTTACGCAGGTGCTGGAGGTCAATCAGCAAATCGGGCGGGGGATCGAGGAAGGTGAGATCCGGAACGTGATAGCGAGCAACCTGGCCGAACTCGGTCGTATCGATGAGGCGGTGCAGCAACTCGAGCTCTCCGCGCAAGCGTCCGGCCGGGCCGGGCACCGGCCGAATCATTTCGATGCGCTGCGGCAGCTCACCGAAGTGCTCATGACGATCGGCGATAGGGACGGCGCGAGGAGGGCCCTCGAACGAGCCTATGCCGTGCTCCGGGAATTTCAGGGCGGGGGCACGGACAGCCTGCGGACCGATTTGGCCGATCTGGCCCTGCAACTCGGGCACGGCGAGAGTGATGAACAAGACGTTGGTGAGGGCCAGGAGAATAGCCGATCCTGATCAACTATTTGTCAACAACGCGCCACTAGCTTATGGAAGGCCGGTCGAGGCGGTCCACGGTTTCACGCACGACTGGCTGGCCGGTTGGACGATGCCGTCGCCCGAGGCAAGGCCCCTGTGTCAAGGAAAGCTGGCGTGATATGACAGACAACCAACCCTCTACTGATCAGCCGCTTGACTCCGCTGAACGCAGCAATCTCGCCAGAGCTGCGCAGGCGCGAGTCGCTGCCTGGTCGAACGGAGCGCAGGCGCTGGCGCTGTTGGCCGCAGTGCACGAGCGTGGCTGGCTGACATTCTTGAACCGCCCTCGTACAACTTCTGAATTGGCCGTGTTCACCGGCATGGAGGACACGCGACTCGCTGCCGCATTCGATGCCCTCGAAGCGGCCGGCGTTGTTCGTCGTACGGACGAACTGCTTGAGTTGCGCCCGGAGTTCGCTGAGCTGATCGCCGACGATGGACTGTACGCACTGGACGACATCCTTGCCCGCGCCTCTGCGATGATCCGGATCGTCGGCGACTCGGCCCACGCGTCGGAGCCCGCCCGCCCGACCGAGGAGGAGTCGCTGGCCATCGCCCGCGGATTCGTGTGGCGGCCCGGACCGGGCGGCCGCGAAATCTACCGCGGCATGCTCGACGCGCTGCCGGAGTTCGCGTCGGCGCTCGACTCCGGGCGGGTGCTCGACGTCGGCTGCGGTGTGGCCGGTGCCATGTTGACCGCAGCGTCGATGTTCCCGGGCATGACCGGTGTCGGTCTGGAGGTCGAACCCGCGGTAGCCGCTGAAGCGCAACGGCGGGCTGCGACGTTCGGTGCCCGCCTTCGTATCATTGCCACCGACGCCCGGGAATTTGACGAGACGGACGCATTCGACGTCTGTTTCTGGGCCCAGCCGTTCTTTCCGGCCGAGACGCGTGCGGACACGCTACGAATGATCAGGCGTGCGCTCAAGCCTGGTGGCATCTTGATCGAACAGGAAATGGAGGTCGAGCCTCAGGACGAGGACGCCCGGCTCGGCTTCGCCCTACGCAGGCTGGTCTTTTCCGGCTGGAACGTGCCATTCGCCCGTACGGCCGAGAGCCTGAAGGCGGAGGCGACGGACGAAGGCTTCGAGCACATACGCATCGCCACGGCCAATCTGGGTCGGGTGGTCGTTTCGCGCCGTCCCGAGTCTCGGGGAACGGTCCGTTGACAGCGGCGATCCTCCATTGCCGCGTCACAACACCTGAAGCAAGGGGGAACAACGATGGCTACGAACGCCGACTGGGGTCCTGACGGCTGGGCTGTCGCACCTGGAGAGGGAGAGCTGATTCAGCTCAACGGTCCGCATCGGCCGGAGATGCTGGTGCGGGGCACCGAGGTCGGCGAGGCCCTCGGTGCATTCCTGTTCCACCACGACGTGATCACCGAGAACCCTCCCCATGCCCACCACGACTTCATGAAAATCATGTTCGTTCTGGAGGGGGAGTACCAGTTCCGGGTGGGCGATGCCGAGTTCCGCGGGGGGCCCGGCACGACGGTGGTCGTTCCCCGCGGGGCCTACCACACGTTCGTCACACAGACCGGCGGGAAGGTGCTGTTCATCAGCGCGCCGGCTGGTAACGAAAAGCTCTTCGAGGAGCTCGGCCGGGTCGGCCCCAACCCGACCGAGGAGCAACTCGCCGAGATCGACAAGCGCATGAACACGACCCGGCTTCCGGGAACGGAAGGACGGTCCTGGCGCGGTCTCGTGCGATGAGCTCAGCCGTCGCCCCGAGACTGGTCCGGACGCGACGCTCGTGGACACGACAGCACAGTGCGAGCAGCGAGACCATGCTGCTCGCACTGTGCTGTCCGCCGGACTCCTTCGTGGATCTGAAGCCGAACGGGTCCGTCACGCCGGGAACTGGTAGAGGCGGTAGCGGGACACCTCTTCGAAGCCGATCTTCCGGTACACCGGCTCGCCTTCGCTGGTCGCCTGAAGCGTAACGACGGACCGGCCGGTCTCTCGGGTGATGCGCAGGGCCTCCCGGGTGAGCGCGGTTGCGACACCGCGATGCCGGAAACCCGCGTGGGTCGCGATGCAGTAGAGCGCACCGACTTCGGTGCCGAGCGACAGAGTGCAGGTGCCAACGGTCCGGCCGTCGACGACCCCGGCCAGCCGGACCACGTCCGGGTAGTCGAACGCCAGCTCCCGCTGGGCCTGAGCGTGCACGTCGCCGCCGAAGCCGAGAGGCTCGGCATACGCTCCGACGTACCCGACCATCTCGTCCGGTCCGACCACCTCAACGATCTTGAGGTCAGCGGGTACTTCAGCGTCGGCGACAGCCCTCACGTCGATGGCCATTACCGGCATGTCGATGATCTGCTGGGCGCCGCGGGCGAGCAGACCCTCGGCCGTGTCCTCGTCGCTGTCACCGCCGACCCACCAGCTCCAGGTGGTGCCGGCCAGCCGCTCCTTCGCCTCCGCGACAGCGGCGTCGAGCGACTGGGTTCGGACCCGCAACACACCGTTGAACAGAGGGTGCGGGATTTCGGAACGGTAGATGGCAAGGTCTGCGTCCGGCTCGGCCCCCGCCCAGCCGCACCAGAAGCGGCGGTTCGCGGCCAGCTGCGGTTCGAGGTCATGGATGGAATTGGTACTCACACCCATATGACGGGTGCCGCAAGCCGACAATTCGACTGGGCGGCCGAGACGTAGGTCACCAGGAGAAACAGCAGGCGTCGGCTATCTGGTGCCGTGCCGCACGAACTGGCGGAGCGCACCCAGTGTCGCCGGGGCGAGCACGTCGGGATTCGCGGGGTCGGTCAGATCGTGAGCCACCCCGGACAGCACGATTCGACCGGGCTCGCCGGTGTGCGCCCGCTCTAGCGCGAAGAGCGAGACACCTACCTCTCGGACCGGCCTCTCGGACCGCGGCCACCAGGCGCAGTGCGACTCAGAGACTGTCGGGTAACTGGCTGGGGGCGGAACGTCACGCCGAGACACGTCGATGGAAGGTCCTCGACAAATAGATC
>NZ_JBNCKT010000182.1:0-6657 GCF_049841675.1 Micromonospora sp. DT4 | reverse complement strand
AATCCTTGTTCCGCAAGCCCGAAGTCCGCTACGCCGCCTCCTGACCATCAACTATTTGCCTTACGGGTCAATAATCCGCAGCCACACCGTCAACGCCGACGCATCCAGCTCCTCCGCCGTGGTGGCCTGCGGCGGCACGAACACGCCGATCAGGTAGCCGCGGTCGGCGTTGGCGTGCATCGCCTCTTGGCCGGCGAGCTCGGCGGTGAACAGCAACTCGGCCGCTGCCTGCGCCCCCGACTGCAACCGCCATTGCTCGTCGGCGTGCAGCAGGCTCAGTCCGGCGATGAACGACGACTTGCCGGCACCGTTGGAATCCGAGGGCCCCTGTCCTGCCACGGTGATCAGCCCACGAGCGGTGATCGGCACCGGGTGAGTCGACAGCCGCGAGATGTTGACCATCTGGATGCCGGCGAGGACGCGCGCTCCGACGATGTCCTCGACGACTCCGTCCGACGGCACGGCTACAGACGTCAACGCTGCCCTCCCACGCGGTTGTGCCGGCGTTCCCGGATCGCTGCGGCCAGCGGATGGTCGGGTGCCGCAGCGAGAATCAACTGGTCCTGCAACTGCTCGCGGGCGGCCGGCGTCAGCCGCGACAACTGTGGGCCCGGGACGTATCCGCTGTCGTGGTCGCCGCCGCGAACCGTTCGGAGCAGCCCGCACGCGGTCAACCGGCCCAGGGCCGCTCTGACCTCGCCGACCGGCACCTTGCTGTCACGGCTGACGTCTTGCAACGTGGTTGGGTACGGGCTCTCCCAAGAGTCCGCAGCGATCTGCTCCTCGCTGCGCGGAATCGCCACCGAGTGGACCAGCACCAGGACCAAAACGGCCCGGTCGGCCAGCGACAGCGGCTGCCACCCCGTCTCGGTGAGCTCAGTCCGTACGGCGTCGTCGAACCCGGACGTGAAATGCAACTGATCAACCGTCACCAGTGTCCGGCCGGTTCGGCGAAGTAGCTCTTCCAGCCGCTCACGGCTCGTCGCATCGCTCAGCGCGGGCAGGAACTGCCGGTGCACCGGGCCACTGCTGTGCTCCAGCAGCGCGTACGCGGCTTCGACCAGCTCCCGCTGCCGATCGGGCAACGTCCCGAGCACTTCTTCGAAGATCGAATTCGGGCGGTTCACGACCCCTCCGGCCCGTCCTCAGCGGTGTCGGGGATCAACCGCCACAGCTCCCGAAGCGTGCTCAGCTCCAGCGACCCGAAGGACGCGATCCGCGGGCCGATTCGCACCGTGTCCGCTCCCTCCAGCAATACCCAACCCGATACCGAAAGGCGCCGGAGCCCCGCGGACAGCAGTTGCTGACGACTCACCTTGTTGCGGCCCGGCACCAGCCGTTGCAACACCTGACCAACATGACCGGTCGAAGCCGGCAGCCCGGGCCATAGATCCGTCGCGGGATCAGGCCAGCAACACCGCAAAGTCGCGGCCAGCACTCGCAGAGTTCCCTTGCTGTCCATCATCGAAGAGCCCGGCACCCCGTACTCGATCAGAACAGCCGGTCCCGCGCTGTCAGGCAGGTTCGGGATCAGCCACACCGCCCTGGCGTCAGCCTCCACCAGACGACGCAGCCCGGCCGGTGTCGGCCCACCACCGGAGATCCGCTGCGGACCGCCGGACCGAATCCGCGCCCACCACAGGGCCGCATCCCGCTCGTTCACGCCGCCTCCTGCTGGTCCCGGCGGAACCAGCCGTCAGAGACCCACGTCCGCGTGGACGTCACATCGACACGCCACCCGTCGCCCCAGGTCACCGTGTACGGCAGCTCCGGGCGTAGATGAATCGCGGTCACCTCCGACAACACTCGCCGACTGGTCGGCCAGTCACCCGCGTCGGCGAGAAGCTGCGCCACCGTGACCACATCCCGCCCCGCAAGCAACTCCTCCGCGCGCTGAGCCAACAGCGTCGCCTCCGGGTCGACGTCGACCTCCGTCGGCGGAGGCTCCTCGTCGACACGCGGTCGCGGCGGCGGCCTCCGGCCACTGTCGGACTGCAGCCCTTCCTCCACCGCGTCCAGCAGATCGTCGGCGGTGAAGAACGGCTCCGGCGCGTCGAACAGCAAACCGTCCAGCGCCTGCGCCAGCCCCTCGGTACTGCTGTCCCGCGCGAACGTGCGCCACCGCTCGGTTGGCAGCAACCCCAACGCACGCGTCTTACCAGCCTGCGCCAGCAGCCGCCCGGCCGCGGTGTTCAACGCGTCGCGATAGGCCGCCAACGCCATCCGGAGCTGCGTGCACTCCGGCAACAACTGCGGATGCCGGTCCGCGGCCGCATTGTGATACACCCGCGCCTTGTCGACCAGGTCGCTGTTACCCAGCAGCGGCTGCGCCTGCGTCCGCAAGGACTCGACCGTCGCCGACTTCGCCAACTGCATGATCGGATTCGCCAGCAGCCGGAAAACCGTCGTCATCTCCAGCAACTGCTCGCGCACCATCTCCGGGGTCGTGTCATCGTCGTCCAGCGCCAGCCGGGCCATCGACAACATCCGGTGCAGCTCCGCCTGGCCCCCGGTCTGCGACAACCGGCGCAGAAAAAGCAACATCACGTACGGCGCGAACGTCGCCTGGTAGAACATCTCGTGCGGCCGCTCGTTGACCCGGGTCACCGCACGGTACGACCGCAGCACCTCGAACCGGCGCCGGACCACATCCGCCGGCACCGCCGGACATGCAAGCACGGCCTGTTCGATCGTCATCCCGGCTGGCCCCGCGTCAGCGATCGCCTGCAAGATCGACTCGTCGACCCCGACCGAGTCCGCGTCGTCCACCATCGCGTTGGCGTTCCGCGCCAACACCGCGAAGACCTGCCGGTAGATCCCGAGAACAGCCGATTCGGCAGCGTAGTCATCGAACGTCAAGGCCGCTGCATCACTCATAGACCATCGACAGTATCGCGGTAAGCCAGCAAGCAGGAGACCCTTCGTACGCCGAGGCTGCCAAATGCCCCCCGGCCTCCGACGGCAAGATCATCGGGCGATGCCCCGCCCTCCAGCCGTCGGGTGACGGAGAGCCACGGACGGCTCGGCGGCGCTTCACTGAGCCTTCCCGCGCAACTGCACCGCCGAGCGGGACGACACCATCGATCAGGCCGAGACAGGAGGCCCAGGCTGGCCAGCGTTGCGGGCCAGCCGGGTCATGATCTCCGAGGAGTGGCTTCAGGCCCAGAAGAGGATGTCGCCGAGATTCTGCTGATCACTGAGGGGCTGGCGGGCTGGGCTTGAAGCACCCTCGAGGCTCGTGGTGTACCAGCCAGTGGAGTCGTTGATCGCCACCTGCTTCCTGTCGGGAGCAGGCAGGACCGTGGGTCGGGAAGCCTTACTCGCCGGCGCGACCTGCTTGACCGTCACCGTGCCCGCAGGAACGTCGACCGTAGCCAGAGCGACGCTGCCATAGTACTGGCGCGAAATGTCGCGGGAAGAAGTACACAAGAACGCAGCCTTGTCGACCTGCGTCTTGCAGTCGTACCAGAAGTCGCCGCTAAGTACATCACCGCCCGGCTTGACCCCGGTAACCACGAGATCGGTGACCGTGTCGCCGCCAACGTAAACCCGAACGTCAGACTTGTTCAAGCCGGCGATGCGGAACTTCTTCTCCTGTCGAACGCTTCCCGCGCCCTCATCCATCGAAGCCGCGTCCGGCTGGGCCGGATCGACGGACACCACCCGGCCAGGTTCAGACACCGTGGCGCCGACCGTGGCTCGGACCCGGCCGTCCTCGCCGAAAGTCGGGTTGTCGAAGCATTGCTTAGCCTCACCGAACGCCTGTGGCGGCTTCCACCGTCCCGACGGGACATAGGTACCACCGGTCAGCGTCGCCACATACAGCTCGCAATCGTTGGTGTATGCCAGACGATGCATCCTCGCGTCGAAGGCCTCCCGGCGGTTGACGCTGGCCTCGCCGGGCGCCACCGCAGTGGCGAGCAAATTGCCGGTGGCGACGTCATACACCAGCAAGCCCTTGGTGCGAGCGGAGAAGTTGTCCTTCGAGATCACGATCCCCGACGGCAGACCGACCTGACCCGTCGGCTCGATCACACCGTCGTCACCCACCGGTGCGCTACTGCTCGTGGGTTGCACAGAGGAGCCTCCACCGCACCCGCTCAACAACACCGCAACAACACACACCACCGCGACCCGCCGCACGACAACCTCCCCAGGTCCGAGGCCGGGCGACGACCCCGCGGCAGTGATCCTAAGCCATGCAGCTACACCCTGTAGCCCCCTCAATCCATCACGCCAACCTCTCGGGTGCAAGGGCCAGTAGTCGTGCTCAAGCCGACCCTCGAACACACGTGCCGGGAGCTGCGTCAACTCGTGCCAGCGGTTGTGCCGCTCGAAGGGCAGGATGGCGGACAGCGGCAGGATCAGATCCAGCCCGACGCGCTCGGTCACCGTGATCTTGCCCGGCTCGAACTTCGCCGACGAGAGCAGCACGAAATCCTCGCCGATCGAAAGCGCCTCGCGGCCCTCCACCAGACCGACGACGGCCTCGCGCAGCTGCTCTAGATCGTCGCAGGCCTTCGCGACGAGCAGATCACGGAACCGGTAGACGTCCAGGTCCGGCAAGAGGTCGGCCTTCGACAGCGCCATGACCCAGATCCGGGGGAATTGGGCGAGCGGCTTGCCGTCCTCCAGCAGCTCGTCCCGTAACGACAGTACGCCGTTGCGGAAGTTGCTGAACAGCGACTTGAGGTACCGATCCTCCTCGCCCGCGTTGTCGAGCAGCTTCTGACCGTCCACCAGCAGCAGGGCGACGTCCGAGCTCAGCAGGGACCGGAAGCTGTCGGCGCGGCGCTGGGACTCCTCCGGGCTCTGCACCGACTGCTCGAACCACTCACCCGGATAGTCGTGCCAGACCACCCGCAGCACGTCGAAGGGCCGGGACTTCGCCGCCGCGGGATCCGACCCGTCCTTCATCTGGACTTTGAAGGCGTACGACGTGGCGGCGAACCGGGTGGTGAGCGGCAGCGTCGCGTCGTCCTTCATGCCGAGGTAGTTCTTGTGCAGCCAGTTACCCTGGCCGATGTCTTCCGCCAGAATGTGGAAGAGGCTCCTCTTCAGATACTGCGGCTCCTGGGCGGCCCCGTAGAACGATGAGAGCAGGACAGTCTTGCCGCTGCCGCTCTCTCCGAACACCGCGATGTGCTGCTCGAGCGCCCTCGGTTGCATGTGAGGACTTTACGCGAGCCGGCCAAGATCGCTTGTGCCCTGCCAGGGGTCCGGCATTTCGGGAAGACGGCCGGCGTCGTTCGAACTCATCCCGACTCCGATGGCCTACGTCTCGTGGCATCTACACCTGGCCCTGGCGCCGAGCGAGTCAGGCCCAGCAGGTAGAGCTTCGACTGGCATCGATCACCCGTCCGGGGAAGCGCGGCAAGTCACTCGCGACGTCGGGTAGCACAACGCGCTTCTGATCCGCCGCCGACACAGCGAGTGGCAGGATGAGCGGCTCTTCACCGTCCCGGTGTCCGTAGACGGCTATCCCTCGCGGGATCTGGTCGCTGCGGGACCATCTGGCGCAGCAGAGGGTGCAGCTGCCGCTGCCCCGTTATCCGAGGGCGGGCCAGGCCGACTGTCACTGCGGCCTGTCCCATCCGATGTTCATCCGGATGATCGAGCGCAGAATGTTGTTGAGCCCCGCCAGCTCACCGGGGCTTCGGAGGACAGCCAGTGGCAGGTTTTCGATGTGCAGTGGGCCGACGCCGTAAAGCACATCGTCCAGCGCGGCGGACACGGCCGCCCCGACCAAAAGGTTGGTTGCGTCGTCCTGGTCCATCCGCTCCGAGGGCCAGCAGTACTCATCCTCGATCACGCGCAGCGGCGGGAACAACCACCAGTTGCCCTCATGACCGAATGAGTCCGGGTTGACGAAACGCAGAGCGCCCTCACCGACGAAGTTGAGGCCGAAGTGCGAGATCGTGTGCAACGTCTCGGCACGTTCCTGATGCAGCCTCGCGGCGTAGACCAGGGTGGCGTTCGGAAGAGCCTCGATTGGATGCGCTGGTCGTCGCGCCGCCTCTCGCAGCGTCGATAGATCAGTCAGGTCGGTGCCGACTCGCCCGATCCGCAGGCCCGTTTCGGCTTCCCACCGCTCGTGACAGGAAGCTACCGTCGCTGCTGTCGCCGGCACGGACTCCAGCTCCACCGGCCGACGAGACAGTGTCCTCGCAGCGTGCAGGAAGCGGGTAGGTGGGTCGAGTTCTGCCCACTTGACGACGGCACCCCCGGGGTGGAGGCCAGGCACGACCGGGTTGAGGGCGAAGTCGATGAGCGCGTGGACGACGTCGGGGCCGATGTACCTGCCCGCGAGCCGTTCTGTCAGTCGGTAAGGAATGCCGTACTCGCCGGTCAGGGTATGACCGAGCATCCGCATCAGCGACGGATCAGTGAAGGGTCGCAGGGCGCCCAGCGCCTGAGGGTAGAACTCATCGAGGACCGCGGCGCATTCGAACAGGAGCCGCGTGGTCAAAAGCGCACCATCGAAATGAACGCACGTCCCCGGCCCGGTCACGATCACGTCCGGCACGGTGCCGGGAAACATTCCTTCGCCGGCGGACTGTTGCCAGGTGACGGTGAGCGCCAGGGCGGTTGCAAGTTCCGGGGTCGTGCGGCTGGTCGGGTAGTGACCGGTTGGGGCGTATAGCAGGGCAGGCACGA
>NZ_JBNCKT010000181.1:0-6665 GCF_049841675.1 Micromonospora sp. DT4 | reverse complement strand
ACCATCGACATCGCCACCATCAAGATCTGGCTCCGCGACCTCGCCCGCGAAACCTGATCCACAAGACACGGCCTAGTACGTGCCGTCGAGCTGGCCCCGCAGCTTGGTCAGCGCCCGAGCCAGCAGGCGGGAGACGTGCATCTGCGAGACGCCGATCTGGTCGGCGATCTGCGACTGGGTCAGGTTGCCGTAGAACCGCAGGGTCAGGATCTTCTGCTCCCGCTCGTCGAGCGTGGCGAGCGCGGGGCCGAGAGCGACCCGCAGCTCCGCCAGCTCGAACTCGGTGTCCTCACCGCCGAGCATGTCGCCCAGCTCGGTGGCCCGGTCACCGTCGCCGGTCGGGGTGGACAGCGACACCGCGTTGTACGCGCGGGCGCCTTCCAGGCCCTCCAGCACCTCTTCCTCGGTGAGCTTGAGGTGGGCGGCGATGTCGGCGACCGTCGGCGAGCGGCCGAGGGTCTGCAGGAGCGAGCTGTTGGCGTCGGAGATGGCCAGCCGCAGCTCCTGGAGGCGACGCGGTACCCGGATGTCCCAGGTGCGGTCGCGGAAGTGCCGCTTGAGCTCACCGATGATGGTGGGGATCGCGTAGCCGGCGAAGTCGACACCGCGCGACGGGTCGAACTTGTCGATGGCCTTGATCAGGCCGACGGCGGCAGTCTGCGCCAGGTCGTCGGTCGGCTCGCCCCGCCCGCTGTAGCGGTGGGCGAGGTGGTTGGCCAGCGGCAGCCAGGCCTCGATCGCGCGGTCCCGCAGGGCGGCACGCGACGGGTGGTTGGTGGGCAGCGCGGCCATGGCGTTGAGCAGGTCGGCGGCGCTGTCGGTGAGCGCCCGCGGGTCCAGCTTGGTGGTGCTGGTCTGCTCGGGTGCCGTGGTGCTCGCCTGCTCGGTGATCGTTGGCGCGGTCATGGTGGTCCTCCCTGCACCTCGTCTGCGGACAAAAGACGTGACGCTTTGGTTTAGCTTCAGTTGGGCCGTTCGGGAGTCACCTTAACCTGATCGGCTCCCGGAAATCTAGCCGAAAGGTTGATGCACTTAAGGTGCATCAAGCAACAAAACGCCCAAAAGCGGCAACGATCGCGCAGGTTGTGAGGTCTCTTACCCGTTTCCCGGGCGATCCTGCGGCACACCTGTCATCCCGATGGGACCGGCCGGACGGCCTGGACCCTCCACCGAGTGGTCAACATGAAATCCGACAACCGGGCAGGAGTGTCGCCTATCCGTCGTTGTCCCGTCGGCGGGACCGGCCGTAGCGTCGCGGGGTAGACACCCGGTTCGGAGGCACCATGCTCGATCCAACCGCTCCCCAGCTCGTCGTGAACAGTCGCACCCTGTACTTCAGCTGGTTGCCAGCGGATCCCGACGCGGTCGCCGCCCTGGTCCCCACCGGGCTGTGTCCCCGTGCCGACCGACAGGTGTTCCTCAACCAGTACGTCGTCGAGGACGAGACGCAGACCTCCGGCTTCGGCGCGTACTCGTTGACGTACCTCGGCGTCTCACTGGCCGGGGTGGACGCCCCCGGCGGCCTCAGCCCGGGCGGCTGGTGGACCCACTACGTGGCCTCCAGCCGTGTCGTCCGCGAGTACGCCACCGCGCGCGGCGCTCCCGTGCTCGCCGGCCGGACCACGATCGAGGTGGACGGCGAGGAGCTGTACTCCGAGACCGAGGCCGAGGGAGCGCCGCTGATCCGCGCCCGGTGCCGGGTGGGGCAGACCGGCCACGTGATCAGCAGCGGGCACCACCGCTACTTCACCCACCGCGACGGTCAACTGCTCAGCTCGGTCTACCCGTACGTGGCGGAGCCGGTCACGCCGTTCGAGATCGAGTCGGTGGAGTTCCTGCAACCCCGACACCCGATGTACGCGCTGCGCCCCGCCAACCCGCTGACCATCGGATTCGGCTACTTCTCGCCGCGCTCCTCGTTCGCCTACCCCGGAGGGCTGACCGTGCACCCGGGCGGGGTCGGCCTCCCCGAGCCGGCCCGGCCGGTTCACCAGGTGCCGGCCAACCTCGCTCGCAGCGGCCTGCCGTCGGGGTCGTAGACCAGCCGGTACACCGGCAGCGCCCAGGCACGCGTGAACCAGGGCAGCCGCTCGGGGCGGTGCGGGCGCAGCCGGCCGGGCGGACGGTCGCCAACCTGGCCGTCGTCGTACCACCGTTGCAGTTCGTCAGCCGCGGCCGTGATGGCCGCGACGGCGTCGGCCGGGTCGAGCAGGTCGGCATCGTCCGCGCCGTCCGGATCGCGGTCCAGGTGCTCGCGCCAGAGCCGCAGCCGCAGGTCCCGGGCGTAGGCGCGGGCCCCGTCGCCCAGACCCGCCGGGTCGGTGGGCGTCCGCTCGTCGCGCGTGTCGTCGAGCACCGCGCAGGACAGCTCACTGTCGTGGGTCCAGGAGCGGCGGTTGAAGTTGTCGCTGCCGACGCTGGCCCAGACGTCGTCGACCACGCAGACCTTCGCGTGTACGTAGACCGGGGTGCCGGCGTGGTTCTCCACGTCGAACACGTGTACCCGGTCCGGCGCGGCGCGTTCGCACAGGGACAGCGCCTGCTCCCGGCCGACCATGTTGGGTGGCAGGGCGAGCCGGCCGTCCACGTCCGGGTGCCGGGGCACCACGGCGGCCAGGTGCAGCTCCGGGTTCTCCCGCAGGGCCTGGGCGAACAGGTTCGCCACCTCGGCCGACCAGAGGTACTGGTCCTCCAGGTAGATGAGGCGGCGCGCCCGGTGTACCGCCTTGGTGTAGCCCCGGGCCACAGTCCGCTCGCCGTCCGGGGCGAAGGAGTAGCGCGGCCGCACGGCGGGGTAGGTACGCAGCACCTGGATCTGGTGCGGCCCACACTCGGGCGGGTCGGCGGGCTGCTCGGGCAGGGGGTCCGGCCGCAGGTCCGCGCCGCGCAGGCGGTCCCGGGCGTACGCCATCGGGTTCTCCGAGTCCAGCGGCATCGGGTCGGTCCAGCGCTCACGAAAGACGGTGTCCAGCGCGCCGACCACCGGCCCGCGGACCGCGAGCTGCACGTCGTGCCAGGGCGGGTTCGCGCCGTACCGGGGGGACATCTGCACCGGCTGGGGGTCGCCGCCGTGCGCGGCGTCGTCGCGGCGGCTGTGGCACAGGTCGATCCCACCGGCGAACGCGATGTCCCGCTCCGGGGCGCCCGGGTGCCGCAGCACCACCAGCTTCTGGTGGTGCGAGCCGCCGCGGCGTACCCGCTGGTCGAGCAGCACCTCACCGCCGGCCGCCGAGACCGTCTCGCTGAGGTTGCGGTTCTCCGCCTCGCTGTAGGCCAACGCGTCGAGGTGTGAACGCCAGATCAGCCCCTTGACCACCACGCCGCGCTGGGCGGCCTGGGCGAAGAGCTGGACCACGGTGGGGCCGTCCGGACGCAGGCGCTGGTCCGGATCGCCCCGCCAGTCGGTGAAGAAGAGGTGGTCGTTGGCGGTCAGCGCCTCCACCTCCTCGACCAGCCGGTCGAAGTACGCCGCGCCGTGAATCAACGGCTCGGCGAGGTTTCCCCTGGTCCAGACGGGTAACTCAGAGACCGGGTTGGCGCGTTCCTGTGCGGTGAGGAACCAGTCCTGTAACGGCACGTCCAGCCCTCCCGGAGGTCGACAACGTCCTCACGGTAGGACCCCCGACGCGGGTCCGCATGCCAGGTGCGCCGCCCGGTGACCTGGACGACGCCACACGAGCACCCGACAACAGCCGAGGAGGCCACACCATGCACCGCGAAACAACGAACCCCGTGAACGAGTACCGCGAGCCGGCGGTGGAGAGCGAACGGGGGGCGCTGGTAGCGGTGTTGCTGATGGTGATCCTGGGCGTGGCTGGGATTTTTGCGGTCTCCTGAGGCGGCGGCGGTGCAGCGCCGCGTCACAGCGCCGTGTCGATCTTGCACTTTCGGTCGCCTAGATGGGCTGGTTCGGGTGCTTATGACCGGACAGAAAGTGCAAGATCGGCGAGTGCAGCTCTATGCCGTGCCGACTTCGGCCGGCATGTATCCGGGTCTCGGCGGTCCGTTCACCATCCGCGGATATGCCGGACGGTGGGCGAGTGGGGCACGGGCGAGGCCCTATCGCGAGCGCAAATCCTGGACCTGATCAGGGAAGCGGCAGCATCATGGACATGACCGGCGCGCAGTGGCGCAAGAGCACCAAGAGCGGCAACAACGGCGGCGACTGAGTCGAGGTCGCCGACAACCTTCCCGGTGTCGTCCTTGTTCGGGACACGAAGGACCGTGACGGCGGGACGCTGGCATTTGGTCCGGCCCAATGGCAGGGCTTCGTCGACATGGCAAAGGCCCACCGAACGGCCTGACTTTCACTACGCGAAGGCCCCCGGATTACTCCGGGGGCCTTCGCATGGTCAGGGTCAGGGACGCGGGCCCTGGCCGTCGGTGTGCGGCACCCGCTCGGTGGGGATGACGCCGAGCCGGCCGGCCTTGAAGTCCTCGAACGCCTGGAGCAGCTCGTCCCGGGTGTTCATCACGAACGGGCCGTACTGCGCCACCGGCTCCCGGATGGGCTGACCGCCCATGATGTAGAGGTCCAGCGCCGGGGTGTTGCTGTCCTGCGTGGGGCTCGCGCCGAAGCGCAGCGCGCTACCCGGACCGTGCACCGCGAGCTGACCGGTGTGGACCGGTCGACGCTCGACGCCGACGGTGCCGCGCCCGCCGAGGACGTACACCAGTGCGTTGGAGTTGGGGTTCCAGGGCAGGTCGACCTGCGCGCCGGGCTGGACGGTGACGTGGCTGATGGTGATCGGCGTGAACGTGGAGCCCGGCCCCTTGTGCCCGGCGATCTCACCGGCGATGACGCGGATCAGCGCGCCGCCGTCCTCGGTGGTGAGCAGCGCGGACTCCCGGCCCCGGATGTCCTGGTACTGGGGCGGGTTCATCTTGGCCGCACGCGGCAGGTTGACCCAGAGCTGCGTGCCGTGGAAGAGGCCGCCGCTCATCACCAGGTGCTCCGGCGGCGCCTCGATATGAAGCAGACCACTGCCGGCCGTCATCCACTGGGTATCGCCGTCGGTGATGGTGCCGCCGCCACCCTGCGAATCCTGGTGGTCGAAGACGCCGTCGATGATGTACGTGACCGTCTCGAAGCCGCGGTGCGGGTGCCACGGGGTGCCCTTCGGCTCACCCGGCGCGTAGTCCACCTCACCCATCTGGTCGAGGTGGATGAACGGGTCCAGGTCGGTCGTCGACACCCCGGCGAAGGCCCGGCGGACCGGGAAGCCCTCGCCCTCGAAGCCGCTGGGCGCGGTGGTCACCTTGCGGACCTTGCGGAACGTGGTGGCCTTGTGGAGCTTGGGCAGGCGGGGCAGGACGAGAACGTTGTCAACGGTGATCGCGGGCATCCGAGGGCTCCTTAACGTGTGGCGTGGGTGCTCGACGTGGTCCGGGCCGCCCGCAGGCGGCGGCCGAGCCGGTCGAAGATCCGGGTGAGGCAGGCGACCTCGGCGTCGTCGAGGTCGTCCATCAGATGGGTACGCACCGACGCCAGGTGGTGGGGTGCGGCCTCCGTCAGGGTGAGCAGCCCGGCGGCGGTGAGCACGGCTTCGCTGCCGCGCCGATCGTCCGGGCAGGGCTCCTTGCTGACCAGGCCGCGCCGCTGCATCGAGGAGATCTGGTACGTGAGGCGGCTGGGGGAGAAGACCAGGCGGCCGGCCAGCTCGCCCATCCGCAGTCGTTGCCCCGGCGCTTCGGAGAGCAGGACCAGCACGTGGTAGTCGGCGAAGCTGAGGTCGCTGTCGGCCCGTAGGTCTTCTTCCATCTGGGTGAACAGTCGCTGGCTGGCCTCGATGTAGGCGCGCCAGGCGGCCGCTCGGGTGCTGTCCAGGCTCTTTGTCACGAGCACGACGATAGCACTAGTTAAAAATTTAACTAGTCCTGTTCGGCGTTGTCTGCGTCACGTCTGTCCGGGTGTCGGTCTCTGTCGTACAGCTTTGAAGAACGTTGCCGGGATTGCGGCGGCGGGACCGGGGCGGGGTGTGTCAGACTCCGGTCCGTGGAACACGTGGAGCTCGCCGCCGACGACCTGCTGCTGCGCCCCTGGCGGGACGCGGACGCCCCGGCCGTGCGCGACGCCCTGCGCGACCCGGCCATCGCCCAGTGGAACCCGCAGGGTGACGGGCCGATCGACGACGAGGTCGCCCTGCTCTGGGTGCGTCGCCGGGCCGACTGGTCGGCCGGCGACCACGCCTCGCTGGCGGTGGCCGCCGCCGATGACGGCAAGCTGCTCGGCTCGGTGTCGCTGCACCACATCCGCCACGGCGACGCCTCCATCGGCTACTGGACGATGCCGGCGGCGCGCGGACGTCAGGTGGCGACGCGGGCCGTCGTCCGGCTCACCGCGTGGGCGTTCGACGTCCTCCGGCTGCACCGGATCGAGCTGTGTCACGCCGTCGCCAACCCGGCGTCCTGCCGGGTCGCCGACCGGGCCGGCTATCCCGCCGAGGGGACGCTGCGCGAGTCGTACCGGTACGGCGACGGCCGCCGCTACGACGAGCACCTGCACGCGCGCCTGTCCACCGACCGCTGGTACCGCAACGAATCGATTCTGTACGCGGCCAACGGCCCCCTGCAGGGCCGGCAGCAGCCGGCTAGGCCGTGTCTTGTGGATCAGGTTTCGCGGGCGAGGTCGCGGAGCCAGATCTTGATGGTGGCGATGTCGATGG
>NZ_JBNCKT010000180.1:0-6983 GCF_049841675.1 Micromonospora sp. DT4 | reverse complement strand
CCATCGACAACAACCTCCGATCCATCACACGGTGTATCCACTTGCGCCGCGCGACCTCGTGTCGCACGGAAACTGACAGGGGCTGGCGGTCACCTACCGGCCAGCTCTACCCCTTTCGCGCACGATGAGCCGCCGTCGACACCTCATGCCGCCGGCGACACCACGTCCGCTGACCACGACCTCGGCACGTCTTGGACCAGACAGCCAACCGGTGTCCCGGGCGGGACGCCGACCGGTCCGAGAACCAGAATTCCACCCCGGTTGGACGACGAAGGGCGGCGTCCGTTGGAGCTCGAGAACGAATGCGCCGATATAGTCGCCAGCAAGAGTTACCGGGTCCACCAGAACCCCACCAGGCAGGAGATCGCCGATGCCCGGCTTCGTACCGGCGACTCGGGCAACCCGAACAAAGACCCGGATTACCTGATCGAAGGTCACGTGTTCGACTGCTATTCGCCCACTCTCGGCAAGCCGGTGCGGGGCGTCTGGAGCGAGGTCCGCGCCAAGGTCGACAAGGAGCAGACCCAACGTGTGGTGCTGAACCTGCACGACTGGCACGGAGACCTCCCGGCCTTGCGGACACAGTTCGACACCTGGCCCGTCGAGAGGCTGAAAGAACTCGTCGCGGTAACGCCGAGTGGCGCGATCGTGCAGATCGTCCGTCGAGACTGAGGAGAGGCGCAGAGATGGCTGTCGAGTTTAGGTTGACCCTGGCCGGTGACCTGCCCCTGGACCACGTGGCTGATCTCGTGGCAGCCGAACCCGCCGAGAAGCCCAGGCCGAGCGGCACCAACCCACGGCTGCTCAGTGCCCGCCTCTACGACACCCGCGGGTACGCGCTGACCGTCTCCTCAGGCAGCCAGGGCTATTTCGATGCCGAGGCCGACGACGGTGCCCGCTGGGAATGGGAGCCGGAGACGTACGTCGACATCGACTTCTCCATGCGGGCAGACGACCTGGTCGACAAGGGGATCCCAAACATGATGCAGGCCGTGGCCCGTGTGCTGGCCGCCCGGCAGGAGGACGCGGCGCTGGTCCAAGACGGCAACTGGCTCCTGCTGACCCGCACCGCGGGCGAACTCCGCAGACACCGGCCTACCTGGTGGAGCCACTACGGCATAGACGACTCCATCACCCAATGAACCAGCCGAGCGCGGGTGACCCGCTGACGAACGGCGCGACTTCGACCCGTCATCCGTGGGCGACGTCGACGTCGTCTTCCTCGACCCGACGGACCTGACCCGCGACAACGACGACCAGCCACCGCGTGGTTGGTGGCGACTTGGCCGGATCCCCCGTGGGAGGCGGCGCCCAGCCGGGGGAGCGGACAGCCGCACATGATCTTCGATGATGTGCGCGGTGTGTGCTCTCCAGCGGATGCCAACCCGGGTGAACCGGTGCCAACGCGGGTCAACGCAGCCGATCGCTGGTCGCAAACCTGGGTTCGTGTGCTCCGCGTGTGGTCCTGGGCTGGGCTAACAGGGGTCAGGGTGACGTGGGTGAACGTGGGCCACTCCCTGCCACCCCAGGTGAACCCCCAGGTCGTTACACTGACCACTCGCGCCCCCGTAGCTCAGGGGATAGAGCATCGGTTTCCTAAGACGACGCTCCGCCGGTGTCCGCAGGCTAGTGACCTGCGGCTTTCTGCTTTCTGCCAACGTATGCCGGTCGCAGCGGGGCCTTGCTGTGATCGCTTGCTAAAGATCAGCTAGGCGGGATGCGTCCTCGGTCGCCTCCCAAAGAATGAGGTGGGTCGGAATGCCTCATGCGTGCCCGCTGAAGGCGAAGTCCTGCAGGGGTGCCGTCGACGGCACTCACCAATACCCGTCGGACCTGAGATCCTTGATCATCTCCGCGTCGCCAAGGTGTCCGGTCGGACGTTCTACGACGGGCGGGCAAAGGTTGGAGATTGGCATGCCGAACCATTGGACTGCGGTGATTGCGTTGCTCAAGACCACGCGAGCCGCCGTTCGCCGCCGCTCTGCGTTCTTCGATCTTGCCAGGTTGACCGCAGACAGGAGGCCCTCGTTGCGGATTGCCATGGCGATCGCGCAGCCGTCAGGATCCATGTGTTGCAGCAACTGGCGGGCGGTTGCCTCGTGAATGCCTAGGTTCAATAGGCCGACGCCGACGACGTGGGTGATCAGTGCCGGATCGGCAGCTATCGAGGTCACATGGTGCTCCTCGCAAGGCAGGCAACCATCATGCTTCGCAGCAACGGCGTCGAGGAGCGGCCGCATGTCCATCGTCTGCATTCTGCCGTTGCCGTCCGGGGGTACTCCGTAGTCGACGGCGTACACCTCGATCATCTCGAGGTCCGCGCCCGCCGGCCGAGGATGGTTGGGGTGGAGGTCCGACGAGGTCGGCGGCCGGGAGCAGGGCCGGGCAGGAACCGTGCCTAGGTTGGGGTCTGCCGGCGTGTGCGGAGTCGTCATGGTCACATCCTTTCGTCTTCTGCGGAGCCCATCGACGTCCCCAACTGTCGCCTTCTTGACCGGGTTCAGGGATGGAGGTCCGTATGCCGACCGCCAGAGACTGACATTGGTTGATCCTGGGCGTGTGATGACGCTAGGCCTCGCCGATCCCGACCCGTGGCGGACCGGTCACGTCTGGAACGGCGGTGATGATCGCGCGGTCGGTGGATCCGGGTACGAGGCGCAGCGGTCCGCCAGCCTGGTCGGTCTCGGCGGGGGCGGGCTCTACAAGTCGAGCCGCGCAATACACGATTTGGCGACGCATATTGAGGGCGATGTCGCGGCCGTTGATCCGCACGGTCATCGGGAAAAGGCCTGCGAAGGTGAACTCGTCGGCACCGACCGGCAGGTTCTCGGGGGACGTGACGGTGAGGGGAATCTCGGACCAGGTCCCCTCGACGTGTTCGCCGCGCAGGAGCCGGCCGACCCGCAGGATCGCGTCCAGGTCATCCGTCGATGTGGCGTCGACGTCCGGCACGGTGATGCGTTGGTAGGTGTGGCGTTGGATCGCGATCAGCGCTTCAAGCAGGCGGACATGCCAGCGGGCCACGGGCGTCACTGGCTCGTCGCTCATTTCCCAGACGGGGGTGACGGCGGGGCCGCCACCTCGCACGGCCGCCATGATTCCCATGCCGGGCCCGAGGTCAGCGGTCAAGCGAACGGCCGGGAGCACGTCGGCGGGCACCTTCCCCGTAAGCGATTGAGCGTTCAGTTGCACGGCGTCGCCGTCCCTGCCGTTGACGAAGAACTGGAACTGCACCGCGCCTCCCTGGTCGTATCCGGACAGCCAGGACCCGGTGCCGTTCAACCCGTTGGACAGTTCCACGTCGGTGAGGTTCAGGGTGTGATGCGTGGCGCCGGTCGTGTCGAGGAGGCGGATCTCCAGGTCCGGTAGATCCGCGGCGGATTCGGGAGCAACCATGAACTGGAAACGCCCTTGACCGGGCGTGGACCTGGCGACGCCGGGTGGCCCGCTGACCTCGGTGACGGTTCCCGGCACGTCCACGAACGGGGTACCGAATTGCACGAAGTTTTCGACCGCCTGATGCTCGGGCGATCCCGAGGTGACCTCCAGCCGACCCGAGATGGTGATGGGACGTAACCTCGCCGACTCTGCGGACTTCGGCAGCAGCCGCAGCACCGAGTACTGGCCGTCGGGCAGCTGTTGGTACTGCACGTAGGCGGCGGAGGCCCATCGGCCCAGTTCCGTGTCCCACGGCAAGTCGCCGACGGCCCCAGTGCGGATCTCCAGTTCGTAGCGGTAGAACGGATCAACCTGGTCGAGGTTGGTGACGATGGCGCGCTGTCGTTCGACGGCGGCGGCGAGCATGTCCTGCGGGGGGACTCCGCGTGGCAGGTCCCGGCCGCCCTGAAGTGCGTCGGCCATCAGGCGGTGTAGTCGCTCTCCCCCGTCGCCGAAGTAGTAGTCCACCAGCTCTGGGTGGCGTGCTGCCAGCACATCCAGGTTCGTGCCGCCCATCCACCGGCATGGGAACGGAGCCTCTGCGGTGAGCTCTGCGAGCCAGTCCAGTCGCTCGTTGGTGGGGTTCCACGGTGTCACCAGGGTCCACGACCGTACGGGAAGCCGGGGCAGGGTTTCCCGTACGAACGTTGACCATGACTTCCCGATCTCCGCTGCCTGCCGGGCATCGAGCCGGCTCGCGTACCTCTTGACCTGGTAGATGTCGAAACCCTCGGGGTGCTCGACCCGGATGTCGACGCCGCGATCGCCGCGCGACGGGGTGATGAGGTTGCCGTGAGGGTGCTCCAATAGCAGCAGAGCCGCGACGAACTCCTCCACCCGCTCTCCGGGCTCACGCTCCCAATTCACGGTGGTCACCGGTCCAGCAAAACACGGACACCGCGGCATCAGCCTCATCCATGAAGCTGAGGGACATCGGCCGAGTTCGCGGACGGCCTCCTACCGAGATCAGCGGATCGTCAGCGTAGGCCCGTGGCGGCCCGGTGGTCGGCGATGAGACGTGCGACGAGTTCTGCGGCCACGTCGGCGGGGCGGGCGATGACGCTGCCGTAGTCGATGGCTTCGTCCGGGGAGACGTGGAGGTGGTCTGCCTGCCCGAACCCGTAGGTGGCGGTGTTGCTCGGCACGTTGACCCTGCCGTAGGAGATCATGGTGGCGGGGTCGAGCCCGATGGCGGGTACGACGAGGTCACCGTGAGGTAGTTCCAGCGCCGTCAACGTGTTGAGCATGCCGGTGAGTTGCTTGGTCAGGTCGTCCCGGTCGAGCACCGCGCCCATTTGGCCTCGGGGCAGCGGGGCCCACGCCGACCTCTGGCCCGATCGGGTAATCACAAGCCCCTTCTCGTTGTCCCGGCTGCTACTCGTCGCCCGGGCGACGGTGGAGTCGGCGTGCGCGTGCAGGGCTTCCAGCCGGGTGAATAGGCTGTGCTGTCGGCCGTGGTCGGGCAGCAGGTCGGCGAGGCCAGCCAGCTCGCTCACCTGCAGTCGCGCATCGTCGGCGGTGAAGGCCAGGTGCACTTCGACGGCTGCGGCGCCTAGCCTGCGGTCCTGCGTGCCTTGGCCGAGGTCGCTGCGCCAGGAGATGCTGACCGGTGGTGCTGGGCTCTGCCAGCGCAGCCGTGATGGGCTGGCTGGCGCGGCAGTGCGGGCTGTCGGATATGGCACAGCCTGGGCGGGCGCCTTGGTGGACGTCGCCGACGTACCGGGGAACGGCGGGGGTGTGGTGGGCTTGTTCCGTTCGCGGCGGACGCCTTCGAGGATCTGCTTCTGGGCAGCGGTCTCGTCGAGTCCGTGGATGCGGATCTGCACTACCTGGCTGAGCAGCCCTTCCGGCTGGCACTCCTGCACCATGATCGGCACGAGCGCGTTCTTCGCGCCCGCCGGGTCGCTGGCGAAGACGGCTGCCCACTCCGAGGCCGGGAAGGGCGCCTTCAAATAGGCCGGGGAGAGCACAGCAATCATTCGCGGACACTGCTTAAGGGCCTTGTCCATCTCGACGGCGAAGTTGCTGCCCGGCCGGAAGTCCCACTCCTGAATTGTCACGGCGAAGCCGTCCGCCTCGAGGATGTACGCGATCCAGCCGGCCCACGCCTTGTCAGCGGCCGTATACGAGATGAAAAAGTCCTTCGCTACACCGTCCACCTGACCAGGATAGGTACAGGCGGCGACATCGACCCGCCCTGGACCGCCGCGACGGGCCATGCCTGAACGTAGAGTCCGCTGCTCAGGGCCGAGCCACGCGCGGTGGGACGTGAACCTAACCTCCGCGTTTCGGCTCTCGCGCGGCCGGGTCGTGAGGCGTCGGCGGCGGTCTTCGATGGCGTCGGTCAGCGGGTCTTCTTCGTTGCTCGCTTGCGGGGCGGGGTCAGCAGGTCGGCGATCGTGGCGACGGCGGCAGGCTCGGACTGCCGTGCCCGCGGGGCCGGGAGTGGGAATGGCTGAAGTGTGTTCCGCCGTGCCTGTGGCTGAGCCTCGAGGTGCAATCCACTCCCGCCGCGCGGGCGCGCTGAGTTGAACGGGCGCAGCGGATTCGGTTCGGTGTCAATGCCGGCTCGACCTGGACCCCTCTGTTCCGGGCGGGTTCCGAAACCACGGGTCGGTTTCAGGCGGAGCCCACAGCTCGGTCCATGTTTCGGACTGGGATGCCACATTCAGCCGTGTGCAGCTCCATCGAGTACGCCGTGCCCCTTACTGTCGGCTGATGCAGCGATGGGATTCGCTCAATGAGCGGCAGCTCGGCCTGCTTCGCCGGATCCACGGCGGCGATGACCTCAGCGGCTCGGACGGCGTCGAGTTTCGCCGGTCGGCGCGTGCGCTCCAGGACCGGAACCTGGTGACGGTGACACGCAAGGCAGGGGTGTGGAGGGCGTCCTCGACCGATGCCGGTCGCTTCTACCTTGAGCATGGCCACCACCCAGATCATCCCGACCACCGTGCTTCCCTCCCGCAATCCGAGGCGCCGGCACCCGGCGGCACCGTCGGCGGAGCATGGTCGGCGGAGCTGCTGCGATCGGCTCGCGAACTGCTCGACCGCCTACAGGGCGAGAACGGCACGATCCGCATTGAGAGTCCCGACAGTGGAACGCGGGCTCAGTACCGGCGGATCATTCACGCGGCCAAGCAGCAGGGACTTGTGCCATCGGGTCACCATCTACGCCACACTGGCCGCGACGCCGGGGACATCGTCATCCGCCTGTACACCGATGCCGGTCCCGACGAGACCGACTGGAACCGGATCCGGCTCAACACCCGACGTGTCACCACCGACCCGCATCTGGCGTTCAGCGCTCTCGAAGCCGATCCGACCAACCTCGCCGTCAGCCCGGACCTACTGCCCCGGGCGTTGCTGCTGATCCGGCAGCTCGCCGGCGAGGCGGCCCGGCGAGGGCACCGGCTCGGGGTCAACACCAAGGCGAAACACCCGCGGGTGTTCCTCCAGGCCGGGCAGGTCCGACGCACGGTCACCCTGACCGAGGAACGCGACCAGGTCCCGCACGAACCCACCGCCGAGGAGCTGAAGGTGCTGCG
>NZ_JBNCKT010000179.1:0-7024 GCF_049841675.1 Micromonospora sp. DT4 | reverse complement strand
GAAAGCCGACGCGCGTCCCGCACCGTAACGCCCATACACCCCAAACGATCACAAACCATTTGGGTTACGGGTCAATACTACGACCGTCGTATCGTCGCGGATCGCGGCCCCGTTCGCCCAGCTCCAAGCTGATGGGGGGCCTACCGGTTCCCGTGCACGGGGCTGCCGTCGAGAAGCTCGCAGAAGGTTCTCGCGAAAAGGTAGGCATCGCCGGGCCACCGTGCAGAGACGTAGTTGCCGTCCTGCACGGCGAAGGCGGAGGTGTCATCGGTGGCCGTGCCGCGTCGGTTGAGGACTCGTGGTCCATGTTCGAGCTGCCCAGGCGAGTTGAGGGCAGCTCGTACCTCGTCTTCGACATATGCGGGGTAGGTGCGGTAGTAACGTCCGAGTTTCCACGCGGTCAGGAGATATGCGGCGCGCTCCTGATATTTCAGCAGGCAGGTCGTTCGTCGGTCCGCCAGGACACTGTGTCCCGTTGCCGGGTCTATTGTCCTTGCCAGGACCAGTACGCCATGGCAGATCGCCCCGACCGGGCGGCCGAGCGCCCAGAACTGGGCGACTTTGTCCGCCAGGATCTCGGAGTCCAGATATTGCCGCATGCCGGGGGCGTGGCCGCCGGGCAGGATAAGCCCGTCGTAGTCGGCCGGGTTCAGGTCGGCCCAGGCCACCGTGTTCCGGAAATCGGGGCTCTGAATGAGCTGATGGTAGAAGTGTTTCGGTTCGTCGGCTGCGCCGAGTTGGCCCAGGATCACGCCGGTAAGCAGTCGCGGGTCGGCGGCCGGGACTACCCCGGTGGCTTCGGTCGCGAATTGAATCTGGTGCCCGGCCGCGGTCAGAACCTGCCACGGCACGGCGACCTCCGTTACGTCGAAGTCGTAGTCGGGCAGTGGCATGAGAATGCGCATGAAGGCGGCCCCTAACCAGGATTGCAGGAATCGGGTTCAGGGTATCGGCCAACGTCACCGACCACTGTCGAGGGTGAATTTCTTGATGGCGACGGGGTACCCGGGCGCAGTTTCCCGGGTACCCCATCGGTGCTCAGACCTGCGGTGCGGGTTCGACGGCCACCTCGTCGCTGTTCTGGCGCGTCTCTGGGACCAGCTTCTCGTCGCCCTCGTCGACGAAGTAGTCGCTGGGACTGGTGCCGTCCGTGCCGTCAGGCACCCGGCCGGCCTTCAGCGCGAGGGTCGCCAGCGCCGCGACCACCAGGTTGACCAGTACGGCGACGATACCGACGTAGATCGTCTTCGGGGTGTCGAAGCCGAACTTCTCCAGCGGGAAGGCGGACCCACCGAAGTGCGCGCGTTTCGTCGCCAGGTTCGGGATCTGGTAGAGCATCCAGACGCCCAGCCCCATGCCGGCCACCCAACCGGCGATGAGCGCGCCCCGGTGGAACCAGCGGGTGTAGAGGCCCAGACCCACGGCCGGCAGCGTCTGCAGGATGATCACGCCGCCGATGAGCTGGAGGTCGATCGAGAACTGTGGGTCGAGGAACACGATGCAGGCCACCGCGCCGACCTTCACCACCAGTGAGGCGACCTTGGAGACCTTCGCCTCCTGTGCCGCCGAGGCGTCCTTCTTCAGGTATTCCTTGTAGATGTTGCGGGTGAACAGGTTCGCCGCCGCGATCGACATGATCGCCGCCGGCACCAGCGCGCCGATGCCGATCGCCGCGTACGCGACTCCGGCGAACCAGTCCGGGAAGGTGTGGTCGAACAGCAGCGGTACGACCGTGTTGCTGTCGACCGTGCCCGCCTTCGCACCTGGCAGTGGCTTCACCCCGGCCGCGATGGCCATGTAGCCGAGCAGCGCGATGAGTCCGAGCAGCAGGGTGTACGCGGGCAGCGCCGACATGTTCCGCTTGATCACGGCACGGCTGCGGCTGGCCAGGACGCCGGTCTGGGTGTGCGGGTAGAGGAAGAGCGCGAGTGCCGAGCCCAGCGCCAGCGTCACGTACTGGAGTTGGTTGTTCTGGTTCAGCAGGATGCCGTCACCCGGGGCGGGCGTCGCCTTGAACTTCGCGTCCGCCGCGTCGAAGATCTCGCCCCAACCGCCCAGCTTGTACGGCAGGTAGATCACCGCCACCAGGATCACGATGTAGATCAGGCTGTCCTTGACGAACGCGATCAGCGCCGGCGCACGCAGCCCGGATTGGTAGGTGTACGCGGCGAGGATGGCGAACGCGATGATGATCGGCAGGTGCCGGGCGATGGTGCTGTCCCCGGTGACCCCCATCGTTTTCAGCACCGCCTCGATGCCGACGAGTTGCAGGGCGATGTACGGCATCGTGGCGGCGATACCGGTGATCGCGATGATCAACGCCAGTGTCGGTGAGCCGAAGCGGGTTCGGACGAAGTCCGCAGGCGTCACGAAGCCGTGCTGGCGCGACACCGACCAGAGTCGGAGCAGCACCAGGAAGACGAGCGGATAGACGATGATCGTGTACGGCACGGCGAAGAATCCGGCCGCCCCGGCCCCGAACAGCAGTGCCGGAACCGCCACGAAGGTGTAGGCCGTGTAGACGTCGCCGCCGACGAGGAACCAGGTGATCCAGCCGCCGAAGGTGCGACCTCCCAGGCCCCACTCGTCGAGGTGTGCCATGTCCTTCGGCGCCCGCCACCGCGCCGCGAGGAAGCCCATCGCGCTGACCAGCAGAAACAGCACCGTGAAGACGATGATCTCAGTCAGATGGTTCCGCCACATCACGACCTCACCGCCCGGTCCCTGGTCATCCGGTAGACCACGCTGGTCGTGGCCACGCCGAGCACGATGAAGGCCAACTGCAGCCAGTAGTAGGTGGGGAAGCCGAACAGGCGCGGCGAGTCCATGTTGAACAGCGCGGGGACCAGCGGCACCACGATCGGGAGGATCAGGAGCCAGTTCCAGGGGCTGCGATCGGTCGCCGCGCGCGGCGGTGAAGCGTCGCCCGGCGGCTCGGCTGTCACGGGGGGTTCACTCATGACTGCATTCCGTTTCGTCGAAGCGTGGCTTCGTTACCCGCCACGCGACAATGGGTATTCGCGGAGCGTGGAGGTTTATGCCGCACCCCGGGAGGGAGCTTAAACAGCTCACGATCGGTGTCGTCGGAACTGTCATTCTGGTCACTTTGGCGCCCGCGTCCGCCGCTGGTCGCCGGGCTGGCCATGGCGTCGCTGTTCGCGTACGTTGCCGGGTTGTCCTTCGTCCCGCAGGACCAGTACGGCCTCGACGAGCAGCAGTTCGGCCTGGCCTTCGGTGCGGGGGCCGTGGGCCTGATCGGCGCCACCCAGTTCAACGTCCGCCTGCTGCGGCCCTACACCCCACAGCAGATCCTCGTCGGCGCCCTGGTCACGGGGACGGCAGCCGGTCTGCTGCTGGTGCTGTTCGCGGCCACCGGTCTCGGTGGGCTGGGCACGCTACTCGCGTCCCTGTGGCTGGTGCTGGCCGCCGCGGGTCTGGCCCCGCCGAACGCACCGGCGCTGGCCATGAGCCGACACAGCGAGGCCGCCGGCACGGCAGCGGCACTGCTAACCGAGCCCGCCGCTTCCAGGGGCGGGCCGGTTCCCCGGCCCGCCCGACGGTCAGCGGATCTCGGTGGTGTCCTCGGGTCGCGACTGGCCGCGCGGCGGCGCGGACCACGGCGATTCGCCGCCCACCCGGCGGGGCAGCGGCTCGGTCGGCGTCGGATCGGCCGGGTAGCCCAGGGTCGGCGGTGCGGTGTCGCGCTCCGCTTGCTCGGACGACGACCAGTCGGTCAGGGTGAGGTCGTCGCCGCGCGGGGCTTCCGTCGGCGTCGGCGTCGTGGCGGCCACGGCCGCCGGCTGCGGCCACCGCAGCCAGCGTTGACTGCTGAACGTCGCCATCAGCAGCAGCAGACCGATCAGGAAGAGCGTGCCGTTCTCGACCGGCAGCCGCAGCGGTAGTGGGTCGCCGAACACCTTCCAGTCGTGCGGGATCGCGTCGCGCACCTCGAATGGCGCCACGAAGATCCCGACGTACGGGGTGACCAGCAGCAGCCCGGCCACCACCGGGCCCGCCGGTGAGAAGCGCAGTGTGCCGAGCAGCCCGAGCAGGACACCGCCGACACCGAGGTACACGGCCGGCTCGATCAGGTTGGCGGTGTTGAAGGTGCCGATCTCCACCCAGCGGTCGACCGTCCGGCTCGACCCGTCCTGCCCGAGTGTGACAAGCGCCCACGTGATGGGTGCCACCACCAACCCGGCGAGGAAGCTCCAGAGATGTCGCATCCGCGCACCGTACCGTTTCCGGCATGACCGAGCACCTCTCCGCCGCTCCGACCGGCAAGCCGACGTCGTACTCCCGCGTCACCCTGAGCAAGATCATGACCGCGGTGGACGTCAACCTCTACGGAACCGTCCACGGCGGGGTCCTGATGAAATTCGTCGACGACGTGGCCGGCGCCGCCGCCGCCCGGCACAGCGGCGGAACGGCGGTCACCGCCGCGATCGATGAGATCGTCTTCTCCGAGGCCGTGCGGGTCGGTGACCTGGTGCACGCGCACGCCCAGGTGAACTGGACCGGGCAAACCTCCATGGAGGTGGGGGTGCGGGTGGTCGCCGAGCGGTGGGACTCGGCCGAGGACGCACCGATGCGGGTGGCCACCGCGTACCTCGTCTTCGTCGGGGTGGACGTCGGCGGTGCGCCGCGCTCGGTCCGTCCGGTGCTGCCGGAGACGCCGGAGGACGAGCGTCGGTACCGGGAGGCGGAGATCCGCCGCGAGCACCGCCTGGCCCGCCGCAAGGCCATCCTGGCGCATCGGGCCGGCTGACCCACATGGCTTGCCGCGCTGGAGTGTGGGCCGGGCACGCGTCGATCGGCCCACCCGGTGCGCAGAATGGCGCTTCGAGGTAGGGCAAGATGGCGCCACGGCCCATGCACAGTGTCGTGCGGGCCTCAGGGAGGGTGGAGCAGTGGGTGACGTGCTGTCGACGCCGTCAGCGGACGTGCTCGAGCGGTCCCGGATCGGCGACTACCTGCGCTGGCTGCGGGAGCACCGCGGGCTGGACTTCGCCGACTACGACGCGCTGTGGCGCTGGTCGGTCACCGACCTGGACGCCTTCTGGCGCTCGATCTGGGACCACTTCGAGGTCATCGCGCACACCCCGCCGACCGCCACGCTGGCCGAGCGGACGATGCCCGGGGCCCGCTGGTTCCCCGGCGCCACCCTCAACTACGCCGAGAATGTGCTACGGATGCCGGGCCGCGCCGACGACGACCCGGTCGTGATCGCGCACGGCCAGACCCGACCGCCGGTCACCCTCATCGCCGCCGAGCTGCGTGAGCAGGTCCGCCGGGTGTCGGCCGGTCTGCGCCGGCTCGGCGTCACCGCCGGGGACCGGGTGGCGGCGTACGCGCCGAACATTCCCGAGACGTACGTCCTGCTGCTGGCCACCGCCAGCCTGGGCGCAATCTTCTCGTCCTGCGCGCCCGAGTTCGGCACCCGCAGCGTCACCGACCGCTGGCAGCAGATCGAGCCGACCGTGCTGGTCGCCGTGGACGGCTACCGGTACGGCGACAAGCCCGTCGACCGGCGGGCCGAGGTCGCCGCCATCCGCGCCGCCCTGCCGTCGCTACGGCACACCGTCGGCATCGCGTACCTCGGCCCGGTGGGCGTGGCCGCCGACGACCCGGCCGCCGTGCCGGTGGACGGCGCGTCGGACGCCCTCCTGGACTGGGCGGACCTGGCCGCGCCCACCGACGAGCCGTTGACGTTCACACCGGTGCCGTTCGACCATCCGCTGTACGTGCTCTACTCCTCGGGCACCACCGGCCTTCCCAAGCCGATCGTCCACGGCCACGGCGGCATCCTGCTGGAACACCTGAAGATGCTGGCCCTGCACCACGACCTCGGCCCGTCCGACCGGTTCTTCTGGTTCACCACCACCGGCTGGATGATGTGGAACTTCCTGGTCTCCGGGCCGGCGGTGGGCGCGGCCATCGTGCTCTTCGACGGCAACCCGGGCCACCCGGACCTCGGCGCGCTGTGGCGGCTGGCGGCCGAAACGGGAACGACCTACTTCGGCACCTCGGCGCCGTTCCTGCTGGCCTGCCGCAAGGCCGGCCTCGTCCCCCGGGAGGTCGCCGACCTGTCCGCGCTGCGCGGCGTCGGTTCCACCGGTGCGCCGCTGCCCGCCGAGGGCTTCCACTGGGTGTACGAGACGGTCGGCGACCAGGTGCAGCTCCAGTCGCTGTCCGGCGGCACCGACGTGTGCACAGGCTTCGTCGGCGGGGTGCCGCTGCTGCCCGTGTACGCCGGTGAGATCGCCTGCCGCGCCCTGGGCGCCAAGGTGGAGGCCCGCTCGGCCGACGGCACCCCGGTGATCGGTGAGCTGGGCGAGCTGGTGATCACCGAGCCAATGCCGAGCATGCCGGTGGGCTTCTGGAACGACCCCGACGGCGTCCGCTACTCCGAGGCGTACTTCTCGGTCTACCCGGGTGTGTGGCGGCACGGTGACTGGATCACCATCAACGCGCGCGGCGGCTGCGTGATCACCGGACGCTCCGACGCCACCCTCAACCGAGGCGGCGTACGGCTGGGCACCGCCGAGTTCTACTCGGTGGTCGAAGGGCTCGACGAGGTCGTCGACTCGGTCGTGGTGCACCTGGAGGACGGCGAGGGCGGTGCGGGCGAGCTGCTGCTCTTCGTGGTGCTCGCCGATGGCCTGACCCTGGACGACGCGCTGCGGGCGAAGATCAGCCGCGAGCTGCGTACGTCCCTCTCACCCCGGCACGTGCCCGACGAGATCCACCAGGTACGCGCGGTGCCCCGCACCCTCTCGGCGAAGAAGCTGGAGGTGCCGGTCAAGAAGATCCTCACCGGTACGCCGGTCGACCAGGCCGCCGCCAAGGGCGCCTTGGCCAACCCGGAGTCCCTGACCGCGTTCGCCACCTTCGCCCAGTCCCGCACCCACGCCTGACGCCCCCGCCGCAGGGTCCGGCTCCCGCGCGCTCTGAGAGACTGTCGGGTAACTGGGTGGGGGCGGAACGTCACGCCGAGACACGTCGATGGAAGGTCCTCGACAAA
>NZ_JBNCKT010000178.1:0-7048 GCF_049841675.1 Micromonospora sp. DT4 | reverse complement strand
CTGGCACACCAACCAGCCAGTCCTACGGTCCCTGACCGCATACGACCACTGACCCCCTTGGAATAGATCGTCTAGGGTCTCGCGGATCTGCTCAGGTCAGGCGGTCTGCACCGGTGCCAGGGCCGCCGCGAGGGCCTCGGCGTTCTTCTTGTCCATCCGGGGGAAGGTCAGGGTGACGCCGTCTCTCGCGGTGGGGAACCTGCCCGCAGGGGCCGTCGTGGGCGTCGGGACGCCGGCACCGGCCCGCGCCGCCGAGCCGGGCGTCACAGAACACTCGCGTACGCAGGAACTGCGCGTCCTCCTCGCTGAGCGTGGTCTCGCCGAAGTCGACGACGGTGAGGTGACCGAGCGAGTCGCACAGCGCCACGGCCAGGGCGGTTGCCTCGTCGAGGCTGGTCAGAGTGGTCGGCAGGTGGATGATCCACCGTGGCGCGGTTGCGAAGCTCATGGCAGGATCACCGTTCCTCCATCCACCAGGGTCTGGATCTGCCCGTCGGTCAGGCCGCGCTCGTGTAGGACGCGGCGGCCCCAGCGGTGCAGCCGGCACGGGTGCCGGGCGTCGTCCTTGCGGCAGCGCTCGCCGTCCGGTCGCTGCTCGGCGGCGTGCACGCTGATCGCCCGCAGCGCGAACACGACGTCCTCTTTGGTCACGTAGGGCGGCAACGGCAGTTCGTCGGTCGGTTCCATGGCCGTCCTTCGGTCGGATGTCCGGGGTCGATGGTCATCAACGAGCGTCATTTGGAAACTGGTCTAGCGCAATCTTCTGGAGCAGAATGCGGACCAAGGGATGAGGTGTCTTACGCGACGACAGTCAGGGAGATGACGTGGACGACTCCGGCAGCACGGTTCCACGGAGGCAGCTCGGCAGATATCTGAGAGAGCTTCGCGAAAACGCGTATGTGACGGTCACTGCGGCGGCCAAGGAATTGGAGTGGTCGGCACCCCGCATCTGGCGGTACGAGACCGGCCAGGTCTCCATGCACCCGAACGACGTGGCGGCCATGTGCCGCGTCTACGGCGCGTCCCCGGAGACGATCGAGACGATGCGGGCGCTTGCTCGGGAGACCAAGGCGCACGGCTGGTGGCACAGCTACGGCGAAGCGATCAAGGACTGGTTCAAGCTCTACGTCGGCCTGGAGGCCGCTGCCACCCGCATTCGCAAGTACGAGGCGGACCTCATCCCCGGACTGTTGCAGACGGTCGAGTACATGACCGAGGTGATCGCCACCGACCACCCGCAGATGAGCGAGGCGGACCGTCAGGCGAAGGTGGACGTGCGGCTGCGCCGGCAACGCCTGCTGGCCCGGGCGGTGCCCCGCGCCCCGCGCCTGGACGTGATCCTGGGCGAGGCGGTGCTGCGCCGGCCGCTGCGGGATCGGGCGGCGATGGGCCGGCAACTGGAATCCCTGGTGGTGTCGTCGCGGCAACACAACATCGGCGTCCGGGTGCTGCCGCTCGACGCCGGGCTGGTGCGCTGGGCACAGGCCGGCACCTTCACCATGCTCGACTTCCCGTCCGACGTGCGCGAGCCGGAGCCGACCACGATCTACATGGACGGGCCGTGCGGCGCGGTCTACCTTGACAAGGCTCACGAGATCGAGATTTACGAGGACGCCTGGCGCTCCCTGGGCGAGCGGGCGCTGGGCGTCGACGAGTCCCGTGAGCTGATTGAGGCGATAGCGAAGGAGATGACCGATGGAGCGTGACGGAGTCTGGCGCACGTCGACCCGATCCGGCGGTGAGGGCGACTGCGTCGAGGTGGCGGGGTTCGCCGAGACGGTCGGCGTACGCGACAGCAAAGACCAGCAGGGGCCGGTGCTGACCTTCAGCCCTCCGGCCTGGACCGACTTCGTCGCGGCAACCCGAACGGGCCGGTTGGACATCCCGAGCTGAGCGGGCCGAGGTGGGCTCCAGATTCTGGCGGTACCCGCCGGAGCCCACCCCGAGCATCAGTTCATCGGCAGGCCGAGCTGCTGGGCGACCGCCTTGCCGTCGCGTGCAGCGAACGGATCGTAGGGGCGCTGCCCCGCCGTAATCTCGGCGTTGAGCGCCAGCAGGTGCTTCGCGATCTCACCCGAGGAGGGCTGAAGTTCGCACGCCCTTGATCGACACGAGTTCGGCGAAGTGGGGGTGTCCGGGCATGGGGATACCGCCAGGTCGGCGATGTGGTGTCGATCGGAGGGGGCGGGGAGGCTGAGGCTCCCAGCGGGCGTGCAGCGGCGGTGGGGGAGAATGGCATCGTGACTTCCCCCCGCGATCTTGTCCTGCTCGGGTCCACCGGTTCGATCGGCACGCAGGCCATCGACATCGTCCGGCGCAACCCGGACCGGTTCCGGGTGGTGGCGATCGGTGCGGGTGGAGGCAACGTCGAGTTGCTCGCCGCGCAGGCCCTCGAGCTGGGAGTCGAGGCGGTCGGGGTGGCGAAGGCGTCCGCCGCCCAGGACCTGCAACTCGCGTTCTACGCCGAGGCGAGTCGGCGCGGCTGGGCCACCGGCGACTTCAAACTTCCCAAGATCGTGGCCGGGCCGGACGCCATGACCGAGTTGGCGCAGTGGCCGTGCGATGTCGTGCTCAACGGGGTGGTCGGCTCGCTGGGCCTCGCTCCTACGCTGGCCGCTCTGCGCGGTGGTCGTACTCTCGCGTTGGCCAACAAGGAGTCGCTCGTGGCCGGCGGCCCGCTGGTCAAGGCCGCGGTGACGCGGCCGGGGCAGATCGTCCCGGTCGACTCGGAGCACTCGGCGCTGGCCCAGTGTCTGCGCTCCGGGACGCGGGGTGAGGTGCGACGGCTGATCGTCACGGCCAGCGGCGGCCCGTTCCGGGGTCGGCAGCGCGACGAGTTGACGCAGGTAACACCGGAGCAGGCGCTCGCGCACCCGACCTGGAACATGGGACCGGTCGTCACGATCAACTCGGCGACCATGGTCAACAAGGCGCTCGAGGTGATCGAGGCGCACGAACTGTTCGACGTGCCGTACGCCGACATCGCCGTGATGGTGCACCCGCAGTCGGTGATCCACTCGATGGTCGAGTTCGTCGACGGGTCGACGATCGCCCAGGCCAGCCCACCGGACATGCGGCTGCCGATCGCGCTGGGCATCGGCTGGCCGGACCGGGTGCCCGAGGCCGCCACCGCCGTCGACTGGACGGCCGCGCACACCTGGGAGTTCGCGCCGCTCGACGACGCGGCGTTCCCGGCCGTCGCGCTGGCCAAGGCCGCCGGGGAGGCCGGGCGGTGCCGCCCGGCGATCTACAACGCGGCGAACGAGGAGTGCGTGGCGGCCTTCGTCGCGGGCCGGCTGCCGTTCCTCGGCATCGTCGACACCCTCGAGCGCGTGTTGGAGGACGCTCCGGACTTCACCGAACCAGGTACCGTCGGGGACGTGCTCGCGGCCGAGTCGTGGGCGCGCGCACACGCGCAGGAGATCATCGCGGGTTCGGTGGAAGGAGCTTGATGTCGTACCTGCTCGGGGTGGTCCTCTTCGCCCTGGCCATCCTCGTCTCGGTGAGTCTGCACGAGGCGGGGCACCTGCTCACCGCCAAGATGTTCGGGATGAAGGTGACGAAGTACTTCGTCGGCTTCGGCCCCACCATCTGGTCGTTCAAGCGGGGTGAGACCGAATACGGCCTCAAGGGCATCCCCCTCGGCGGATTCTGCAAGATCGTCGGGATGACCCCGCAGGACGACGACGTCGAGCCGGGCGACGAGTCGCGGGTGATGTGGCGCTATCCGGTCTGGAAGCGGACGATCGTGATGGCCGCCGGCTCGATCACGCACTTCGCGCTCGCGCTGATCACCATCTGGATCCTCGCCGTCTCCGCCGGCCTGCCCAACCCCGACTTCCCGACCACCGACGCGCAGGCCCGCCAGGAACCCGCCGTCATCCAGCTCAGCGACTGCGTGGTGCCGGAGAACACGCCGCGCGCCTGCACCTCCACGGACGCCCCCAGCCCGGCCGCCCAGGCGCAGCTACGCGACGGCGACCGGATCACCTCGATCAACGGCACCCCGATCGGTAACTACGGTGAGCTGCTGACCACGCTGCGCGCCCTCAAGCCGGGGGCGACCACGCAGATCGCGTACGTCCGCGACGGGCAGCCCGGCACCACGAGCACCGTGCTCGCGCAGACCCAGCGCCCGCCCCTGGACAACCCCGACGGTGCCACCGGGCCGGTGGCCGCGCTCGGTGTCGGCCTCGTTCCCAGCACCCCCACCCGCGTGACGTACGGGCCGGGTGGCGCGTTCGGCGCCACCGCCGACTTCACCGGTCAACTGGCCGTCGGCACCGCGCAGGCGTTGCAGCGCATCCCGCAGAAGGTCCCCGCCCTGTGGACCGCCCTCACCGGCGGCGAGCGGGACGTGGACACCCCGATCAGCGTCGTCGGCGCGAGCCGGCTCGGCGGCGAGGCCGTCCAGAACAACGCCTGGCTGGTCTTCTTCATGCTGTTCGTGTCGCTGAACTTCTTCATCGGCGTGTTCAACCTGCTGCCGTTGCTCCCCGTGGACGGCGGCCACATCGCCATCGCCTGGTTCGAACGGGTCCGCTCCTGGATCTACGCGCGGATCGGCCGGCGGGACCCCGGCCGGGTCGACTACCTCAAACTGATGCCCTTCACGTACGCGGTGATCCTGATCGGTGGCGCGTTCACACTGCTCACCATCGCCGCGGACGTCGTCAACCCGATCACGCTCTTCTCAAGGTGAGTGCCTGAAGTGACCGCTATCAGTCTCGGTATGCCCGCCGTGCCGCCCCCGCCACTGGCTCCCCGCCGAGCCAGCCGTCAGATCATGGTCGGCTCGGTGCCGGTCGGTGGCGGCGCGCCGGTGTCCGTACAGTCGATGACCACGACCCTCACCTCCGACGTCAACGCGACCCTCCAGCAGATCGCCGAGCTCACCGCGTCCGGCTGCCAGATCGTCCGGGTGGCGGTGCCGTCCCAGGACGACGTCGAGGCGCTGCCCGCGATCGCCAAGAAGTCGCAGATCCCGGTTATCGCCGACATCCACTTCCAGCCCAAGTACGTCTTCGCCGCGATCGACGCCGGGTGCGCGGCCGTCCGGGTCAACCCGGGCAACATCCGGCAGTTCGACGACAAGGTCAAGGAGATCGCCGCAGCGGCCTCTGCCGCCGGTACGCCGATCCGGATCGGCGTCAACGCGGGCTCGCTCGACAAGCGGTTGCTGGCCAAGTACGGCAAGGCCACCGCCGAGGCGCTGGTCGAGTCGGCGCTGTGGGAGTGCTCGCTGTTCGAGGAGCACGGCTTCCGCGACATCAAGATCTCGGTCAAGCACAACGACCCGGTCGTGATGATCCGGGCGTACCGGCAGTTGGCCGAGCAGTGCGACTACCCGCTGCACCTCGGTGTCACCGAGGCCGGGCCGGCCTTCCAGGGCACCATCAAGTCCGCGGTCGCCTTCGGTGCCCTGCTGGCAGAGGGCATCGGCGACACCATCCGGGTGTCGCTCTCCGCCCCGCCGGTCGAGGAGATCAAGGTCGGCAACCAGATCCTGGAGTCGCTGGGCCTGCGCGAACGCGGCCTGGAGATCGTCTCCTGCCCGTCCTGCGGGCGTGCCCAGGTGGACGTCTACAAGCTCGCCGAGGAGGTCACCGCCGGCCTCGAAGGGCTGCCCGTGCCGCTGCGGGTGGCCGTCATGGGCTGCGTCGTCAACGGCCCGGGCGAGGCCCGCGAGGCCGACCTGGGCGTCGCGTCCGGCAACGGCAAGGGCCAGATCTTCGTCAAGGGTCAGGTCGTCAAGACGGTGCCCGAGGCGCAGATCGTGGAGACGCTGATCGAGGAGGCGCTGCGCATCGCCGACGAGATGGGCGCCGAGCTTCCCGAGGAGCTGCGCGGGCTGGTCACCGGCCCCACGGTCACCGTGCACTGAGTCAGTTTGAAGAATGCGGGCCGTTCCCCCTCGGGGAGCGGCCCGCATCCGTTCTGGCGCCGTCTCACCCTGCTTCGGCGAGCGGGCCGCACCCGATCGGCCAGCCTGCCACCGAGGTGGTGACCGTGACCGGGCTCGCCACTCGGCCGGCGGGGCGGGGGGTCGATCTGGCAGGCTGGTAGGCGTGCTGACGGTGCCGGTACGGCAACTGGGGGAATCGGAGCGCCGCGCGGTCGAGCGCCTGCTCGACCGTGACCCGTTCGCGGGCGCGCAGGTCGCCGAGCGCATCGCCGCGCGCGGGCTGTCCTGGTGGCGGGCCGAAGGGCGAATCCTGGGGTACGGCGCCCGGCGCAACCTCGAATCACTGTGCTGGCTCGGCGGCAACCTGACGCCGGTGCTCGCCAACGACGCCGCCGTGTCCGCCTTCGCCGACCTGCTCGCGGGCGAGGAGCGGCTCTGCTCCTCGATCGTCGGCCGCGCTGACGCCGTCCTCGCCCTCTGGGACCGGCTCTCCGGCACGTGGGGTCCGGCCCGCGACGTCCGCCCCAACCAGCCGCTGCTGGCCACCGACACACCGCCGGCCGTTCCGGCCGATCCAGAGGTACGCCGCGTCCGCTCCGGCGAGGTCGACCGACTCTTCCCGGCGGCCGTCGCCATGTACACCGAAGAGGTCGGCGTCTCCCCACTCGCCGAGGACGCCGGCCGCAGCTACCGCCGTCGGGTCAACGACCTGGTCCGCGCCGGCCGCGCGTACGCCCGGTTCGTCGACGGCAAGGTCGTGTTCAAGGCCGAGTTGGCCGTCGTGACCAAGCGGACCGCCCAGGTCCAGGGAGTCTGGGTCGCGCCGGAATGGCGGGGCCGGGGCATCGCCGCCGGCGCGATGGCCGCGGTGGTACGCGACGCGCTGGCCCGGGTCGCCCCGACCGTCAGCCTCTACGTCAACGACTTCAACCTTGCGGCCCGCCGGGTGTACGAACGCTGCGGCTTCGAACCGGTCGGCACGCTCGCCACGGTCCTCTTCTGAACGACCACCGACGCCGCCAGCGCTCACGCCTCCAGAGCTTGGACAGTTTCCGTTAGCTGTTGACCTCCGCTATTCAGAGTGAATAGCTGGCATCGAGGGTGGTCAAGGAAAGGTGCACCCGACCTGCAAGGATATGGTTG
>NZ_JBNCKT010000177.1:0-7188 GCF_049841675.1 Micromonospora sp. DT4 | reverse complement strand
AGCGCTCGGGTAACACTCCGGACACCCGTGATGTTCCTACCCCACCAACCATGATCCACAAGACAGGCCCTAGATCCATCCGCGTACCGCCGTTCTGCATTCGCTCGGACTGGACAAGCTCCGACAGCGCCCGCCGACGTTTGATCAGATCGATCAGCGCCTGATCGATCTCGTCGATCTGTGCGCGCCGTACGTTGACGGTGGGGGTTGGTCCTTTCATGCGAGTTCGCAGCCGGGCCGACAGGCGTAGAGGAATCGCATGTAGTAAAGCTCTTCCGGCGTCCACGTCCGTGGGTCGCATATCGCGCGGCGCCGCTCTTCGGTGATCGGCACCAGCGCACCCCTCCGGTGCCGGAAGCCGCGCAGGTCGTACAGGACCAGGCCGGCTTCCTCAAGGAGGTCGAAGATCTCCTCGTACGTCGTGTCAACCAGGTAGTCCGGCGTGTGTAGCTCGAGGAAAAGGTGGTCGATGTGTTTTGCGAGCACCGAGCGCATGCCCCGCAGGACGAGTCCTTCCCCGCCGTGCACGTCGATCTTCGCGACGCTCGGGTACCAACCCTTGCGCTCGGCGTACGTGTCCAGGTCGATGCCGGCAACGGTGTGGGTCACGAGGACCGGATCCGTGGTGCGGGTCTTGGCCCGCTCGACCTGGCGGGTCCTCAATGGCACCGCGAGCCATCCGGCCGTCGGCGCGTTGTCTCCGGCGACGACGGGCCGGGTGCCGCCCCTGCGCCGTTCGACGACGCGGCCGGGCACGTTGCGCAACGACCGCAGGTAGCTGCGCCGCCACGTCGCCCACTGGGTATCCGGCTCAACCGTGCGGCCATGGAAGGAGACGGATCTGACACGGTCGACCAGTGCGACCTGGGCTACCTCCACGGTCACCCGGTTTCGTTCGATGTTGCGGCGCATCACCTCGGCATACGCGGGCTCTGGTTCGAAGGCGACGACGCTGAGACCGGGTACGTGCCGAGCGGCCCAGCACGAGAAGAAGCCGTAGAGGGCGCCGATATCGGCGAAGCGGGCATTCGGCTGGTGCAGCGCTGCCGACAGCAGTGTCGCCACGACCGGCTCGTACGCCTGCCCCGGAACACAGTCACGGACGACACTGAAATCCGGATCCTCGAACAGGAAGGCAGTGCCCTCGACTCGATAGGCGTCGATGTTATGCACGCGACTCAAATCTCTCATTTGATAGCCAGAATCCCTTCGAAGACGAGGTATTTCTGGATGGTTGCGATGCTGGTGAAGCCAGCCGCACGCAATAGGCCGTAGGTGTCCGAGCTGGGCTGTGGAACCATCACGGATCGAAGACTCCGAGCTTTGTTGAAAATCTCATCGGCGTCAAACCCGTTGTCGAACTTAAAGTCCATGTAGAGCTGCTGCATGATGTCTTGCAGTCGCGCGTCCGGGCAGAGCACCTTCTCGAACAGGATCAGCGCGCCGCCGGACAGAAGACCGTCGTAGACCCGCTGCACAATGGCCGGACGTGTGTGGGGCGGCGCGAACTGCATGGTGTAATACATGATCACGGCATTGGCCGAGGTGTAGTCGGTGTTCAACGCGTCGCCTTGCCGGATCGTCACATTCTCCAGCTCGGCGCAGCGCTGACGGGCCGCCCGGACCATGTCCGCCTCGATGTCGACCCCGACCAGGTTCAGGCCGGTGGCCATCGGTTTCTGCGCGATGCTGGCGAGGAGCGTGCCGGTACTGCATCCGACGTCGATGATGGTCGCACCCGGCCGGCAGAAAAACTCCACGCACTTGCCGATCAGATCGTGGCCGGCCTGGTAGAGCGGGACGCTGCGGTTGACGTGGCTGTCGAAGTGGTTGGGCGTGGCACCCGCAAAGCTCCAGCGTGTGTCCGTGGCGACAATGTCGTCGCCGACCTGCATCGCCTCGTCCCGTCGCGGATCGCGTTTCCCGTTGTCCCGCTGTGCGGGTAGCGAATCGCTTGTTGCTGACGGGCTGTTGGTCTTGAATCTTGTCACTTCGGACTTTCGCCCAGCGGAATCGACGGCTGGTGTTTTCATGAGTCATCCTTCCCGAGCAACGTGGAGGAGGGGTGTACCGGGGACTCGATGACATCGACGACGGTGGCGTCCGGCGCGATGAGGCCGGCCGCGGTGAACGAGTCGCGTCCTTCGTCGCTGTCGAGCACCCCGCACCTGGTCAACAGCCGGATGGTGTGTCGCGCGGTTGTCCGGACCCGTCGGGTGACCACGTCCCGCGAATAGGTCGCCTGAATGACCTCGCGGGCCACGTCCGACCGGAGGCCACCGTCGATCAACGCTACCTCTGCCGAACGGACGTCCGGCTGTGCGCAGGCAAGGATCATCTGCGGCAAGTCGCGGGCGACAGCACTGCGCGTTCGTCCGTCCAGCGCCGTCCACAACTCCGGAAAGAACCGTGCGAAGTAGACATGGTGAACCCGCTCGTCCTCGGCGTGGTCGGCCACGATCCGACGGATAGATGGATGGACCGTGTCATCTGCGGGTAGCTCGTCGAGGATGGAGGTCACCATCGTCTCGAAGACGCATGCCTGCAGCAGGTGGCGGATCGCCTCGTACCCGCTGGCATGGTTGCCCTCGGGTCCGTCGAGCAGTTCGAGCACGGCGTCGAAGTCATACCGAACCGGGTCGATCCGGCTCGCATGAGCCACCTGGCGGAGCATGTTGAGGCTGGCTTGGGCATGGAACGACTCATCCGTGAGAATCAGCAGCGCTTCCTCACGCGTTTGGTCGGTCAGCGGCATCGCCACGTCCTGGGTCGCCAGCGCGGTGAGCGCCCGGTTGACCACTCGCGTCTCCAGGTGAACGGTGAAGCGGAGATAGCGGTAGAGGTGCTGGGCAAGAATGCGTTCGTGCTGAGCCGGGTCGAGCCCCTGGACCAGCGGATGCCCGAATTCGGGCAGGCTCCTTCGGGAGAAGAGGGCGGAGGACGACTCGTCAGCGGCGAAGCGGCGCCTCGGCTGTCGACGGACGCCGGCCCGGTCGTACCAGTCATCCATGAGTGACCGTGACACCCGCACCTGACCTGGAACGTAGGAACGCGCGAGCCGTGTCCACGGCCGCGCACAGACCGCTCAGGCATGCCAGTGCCAGCAGGAAGTAACTGGCAGTGCTTCCGCCGACGAGCATGAGACTCACCCCGAGGTACGAGCCGATGGATTCCCCGACCCCCATGGCAAGAGCGGAGAGAGTGAAAGCGGCAACGAGCGCGCCGGATCCGAAGAGCGCGGACAGGTCGGCCTCGACGATCGGCAGCACGAGACATTCGGCGATGCTGGCTATGGCGACGGCTCCCAGCACCACCGCGCCGGTGTGCGCGTACGCCAGGACTGCGAACGAGGCCGCGAAGCACACCAGACCGATGGCCGGCCCGTACCGGCGGACGGCGTCTAGGCGCGCTGCCAGCGAACTCGCCGGCACTTGCAGGGCGATCACCACAACGGCGTTGACCACGAAGACGGCACCGAGCACCCATCCGGAATCGAGTCGGGCGTGTACGAGCAGCGGTACGGTCGCGTACAACTGTGCGTAGAGCGCGAACGCGAAGACCAGGAGTAGCAGGGGGTAGCTGACCTCGGGATCGGTGAGGCGGCGGACGGTCGGTCGCGCCGACGTCGTGGCGACCTGGGTGCGGGCGGACGGCAGCAGCGATGTCAACGCCGCACCCGCGATCGACAGGAGACCGAGCTGTAGGAAGTTGATGTCGGCGCCGTACGACGCTTGGATCAGACCGCTGACCAGTGGACCGACGGCGGCCCCGACGTTCAGGGCGGTGGCCAGGAGCCCGAGGCGGCGCAGCACACCGGATGGCTGCTCGCCCACCATCAGCACCTTGATCGCGAGGACAGCCCCACCGTAGCCCGTGCCGATCAGCGTGACCGCGATCCAGGCCACGGCCACCGAATGCGCGAACGACAACAGGAGATAGCCCAGACCGATCCCGAGGAGGCTCAGCTGTGTGACGTTCCGGACCGAGGTCGAGCCCATGAATGGCGCCACCAGCACCCGGCCGAAGCGCATCACCAGCGTGGCATACGCGACGAACGCCGCGGTCAGTGCGGCTGACCAGTGGAAGTCGTCGGCCGCAGCGATGCCGAGGACGGCGAGGCCACCCCGCATCGTGAGGCTGACCAGTCCGTACAGGCCGACCGCCGCGTTGCGCTGCGCCAGCCGCATTCGCTGCGGCACCGTCACGGCGGTCACGACGGCATCGCCCCCGAAGAGGTGGCGACCTCGAACCGTAGCCTCCCGACGATCCGGTCGGCTGCGGCACCAGCGTCGGTGCCGTCCTCGGTGCCGGCCACCACGAGTGCGCCACGGGCGAACGAGTCGTGTAGGGCGTCGACTGTGGTTCCGGGGCGGATCACCACGTCCACGGCCAGGCATCCCGCTTCGCCTCCGGCCTCCTCGACACCTGTCACACCGAGCAGGCGTCCGGCCGGCGGAACCGCCACCCGTACCGACGCCCGTCGGGCCGGGTCGGCGTCCGGGAGCCGCGTGTCACGGCCGAGTACGTCGTCGAACACCGATCCGAAAAGTTCGAGGCCGGGTCGGCGATGCTCCGTCAGGGCGTGGATCCAGTCGCCCCCGGTCCGGGAGTGAACCTCTCCACAGATCACCCGCTGCGAGTCGGTCACCCAGAATTCAACATGGAAGAGGCTGTGGGTGAGCCCGACCGCTCCGACCGCCCGAACGACGCTGTCGACCACCGCCTCGTGAGTGGCCGGCGGCAGATCGGCCGGTTGGTCATGGCCGAGCTCGACGAAGAACGGGGGAGTCGTGGTGTGCTTGCGGCTAATTTCGAGCACGGTGGGGACGTTGGCGATGATGATGCCCTCGGCGCTGTACTCCTGACCGTCCACGAACTCCTCGACCAGCGCCGCCTCGCTGAACGCGAGGGCGGCCTCGACCAGCGGCGTGACGTCGGACCCGGAGTGATGCAGTTGGACGCCCTCGCTGCCGAAGGCATCCACGGGCTTGATCACCCAGCGCCCGCCGGGCAGTTCGGCGAGGAGAGCGGCAGCCGCGTGCGGAGAGTCGACGCGGTGACAGGCCGGCTGCGGTAGGCCGGCGGCGACGAGGGCGGCTCGGCACAGGTCCTTTGTCCGGGCCGTGCGGACGGCGGCTACCGGATTCCAGGGCAGGCCGAGGTCGTCGGCGCACATCGCCGCCGGGATCAGCGAATACTCGCGGAAGCCAACCACGGCCGCGATCGGATGCCGGGCATGGACGGCCGAGGCGGCGAGCCGGCAGGCGTCCGGATCCCTGTAGTCGACGGGCACCGTCTCGACAATCGCCGGCAGTCCGTCCACGCTGGTGAGGTTCTCGGGGAGATCCGCCATGACCAGGTCGATCTGCCGTGCTGCCGCCTGCACGGCGATGCGGCGGGACCAGTCGGCGACGTGTGATGCCGGGCCGCCGCCACCGAGCACCATGATGCGGGGTCGACTCACGGGTGTTCTACCTCTACGGTCACCAGCGCATCCGCGACTTCCAGCGCACTGGTCACGGCCGCCAACGACGGCCCACGGGCAATCAGCGTGCCGATGATCGCGCTGGTGTAGCTGGACGGAGGTTGGGCGACGGCGGATCCAATCGGGGCATCCTGCGCGAATGTCAGCAGACCTGGAACGTCGAGTGCGGCGGCGACGCCGTCGATGCGGCTGAGCCGGCCGGTCTCGGCGGAGATGACCTGCCGGGAACCCGCGACGGTGTACGCGGGCGGCATCGCCATCGTCGGCCCGAGGTCACACACGGCGATCAGGACCTGTTCCAGGAACCCGTAGCCTCGGCTCATAGCCAGCAGGTGCGTGGTGATGTATCCGCCGCCGGTGCGGCTGTTCATCTCCAGGATCATCGGCTGGCCACCCTCGGTCACGCGGAGTTCCAGGTGGATCGCCGTGGTGCCGAGTCCGAGCGCGGTCACCGTCCGCTGGGCGGCGTCGAGGACGCGCTGCTGCGTATCGGCGTCGAGCGCCGTCGGGTGTGTCTGCAGGTATTCCAGGGAGTGCGGCGGGCGCACGCTCTTGTCCGTGATCGCGGCCGCGGCCAAAACGCCGCCGCGGACGATGCCGTCGATACTGTGCTCACTGCCGTCGATGCGTGTCTCGAGGATCAGCTGACCCGGGTTGAAGTGAAAGATCGGGTCGATCGACTTCTGCGTGTATGCGATCAGCTCGGTCAGAGCCGCGAAGGCCGCGTCTCGGCTGTCCACGGCGAAGATGCCCTTGCTGGTCGATCCGCTGACCGGTTTGAGTACGGCCGGTAGCGGCACGTGCTGAAGCGCCGCCTCCAACTCCTCGGGATTGGAGACGCGGGCGAACCGGGGGGTGAGGTCGGGGCAGTTGGCCAGCAACGCCTCGCGGGTGTGAGCCTTGTTACGTGCGATGGCGGCACTCTCGGGGGTGTTACCGGGAAGCCGGAGGGCACGAGCCACCGCGGCGACGCCTTCCACGTCCCGGTCACCCCAGCACACGACACCGACGACGTTGCGTTCGGCGGCCACCTTCTGGGCAGCGATTACCAGGGCGTCGAAGTCGAAGGTGTTCACCAGCACTACTTCGGCTGCCAGACCTTCTGTTCCCGCCACTGGTCGGTCGGCGAGCAACACGACGTCGAGACCCAGCGCCCGCGCCGCGTCAAAACACGGCTCCGCTTCGGTGGGACTCGGGCGGGTGTTGACAAAGAGAACGGTCTGGTCAGCGAGCATGGAGAACCTTTCGGGCGGATGGAGCGGCCTGCGTCAGAAATCTGAGGAAATTGACCGTGTAGGTGGCCGGGCTGCGACGACTGGCGCCGCCTGCATCCGGAATGTGGACGCGTCTGCTGCGCTGAGCTGCGAAGGTAAAGAGGTCACCACCTCTACGTGATGTCCTGGAGACCAGGCCAGCGTAACGGGATCAACCGGTGTGGGAAAGCCTGCCGGCGTGGTACGGCGGCATGACCGAAAATTGTCAGCACAGCCGGTTGGGACGCCATGAAGATGGACGTACCCCAGCGTGATGGCTCTGCGACCGCACGCCCGCGAGCCCTTCTCCATGGGCGCTGGGCTGTCGGTAAGCCCTGCGCCGAGCTTGCCCGAGGTGCAACCCGGAGGTACCACCGTACGTATTCAGCTTGAGTTGATCGGCTGAGCGGGGCTGCGGTCTACTGTGGTGGCTGTGGCTGGCATGATCTT
>NZ_JBNCKT010000176.1:0-7380 GCF_049841675.1 Micromonospora sp. DT4 | reverse complement strand
ACTGGCACACCAACCAGCCAGTCCTACGGTCCCTGACCGCATACGACCACTGACCCCCTTGGAATAGATCGTCTAGGTGGGCCACACCCGACGTCACGGGGGCATCGTGTGTGCAATCCACCGCCTATGATCGCCGACGGCCGGACCGGGACGGGGGCAGGTTGATCAGCACGGTCTTCTTCGATGTCGGCGGGGTGATTCTCGACGAGTCTCGGGAGTTTGCCGCCTGGGCCGACTGGCTTGGTGTGCCACGGCACACGTTGTCGGCGGTCTTCGGTGCAGTCGTCGCGAGGGGCCTGGACTACCGAGAGACGTTCCGGACCTTCCGGCCTGACTTCGATCTTGAGGTCGAGCTCGCCCGACGGGCGGCCGCCGGTCAGCCGGAGACGTTCGGCGCGGAGGACCTCTACCCGGACGCGCGCGGCTGCCTTACCGCTCTCCGCGACCAGGGACTGTTGGTCGGCTTGGCTGGTAACCAGCCAGCACACGCCGAGTCGACCCTGCGGTCTCTCGACCTCGACGTGGACGTGATCGGGACGTCGCACTCCTGGGGCGTGGCGAAACCGGCACCGGCCTTCTTCGACCGGGTCGTGGCCGAGGGCGGTGGCGATCCGGCGTCGATCCTGTACGTCGGGGACCGGCCCGACAACGACGCACGTCCGGCTCAGAAGGCCGGGATGAAGACGTGCCTGATCCGCCGCTCGCCGTGGGGGCACATCCTGGACATGTCGGCCGTGGCCGACCGGTGCCTGTTCCGCGTGGACTCGCTGCACGAGCTGCCGGACCTGATCGCCGTACACAACAGGCCCTGATGGTCCGTGGTCCTGGTGGCCGCCCACGGGGGGAGGGCGGCCACCAGGGATCGCGGTCAGGACAGGGAGCAGGCGTTCCCGTTGACGGTGACCAGTCCCGGGTTGGGGTTGGCGCCACCGTTGGTCGTCGCGTTGAAGCCGAAGGTCGCCGTGCCGCCGGGGACGATCTTGGCGTTGTGCGACTCGTTCTTCGCCGTGACCGTCGCGCCGGACTGGGTGACCTTCGCGAGCCACGCCTCCCGGACGCGCTGGTCGCCGGTGAACGCGAACCGGGTGGTCCAGCCGTTGACGGCCGTGGACCCGGTGTTACGGATGGTCAGCTGCGCGGTGAATCCGGTGCCGCCCTGCCAGGTGCCGTAGTTGGCGTAGTTCACCGAGCAGGTGACGGCCGGTACCGCGCCGGCCTCGCCCTGGTCGGCCAGGAACGAGGAGATCCAGGTCAGGGCCGAGTTCCAGTTGACCGCCACCTCGTTCGTCGAGTACGAGCTGATGTCGTCGACGTAGCAGAACATCGGCTTGCAGCCGGCGAGCAACTGCGCCACGAACGGGTCCTGCAGTGCGGCGTTCGCGCCACCGGCGAGGGAGCCGGCGGGCGGGTGGGGCAGGTTGGCGTCGAGCTGGTTACCGAAGATCCGGCTGTGCTGGTTCTGCGCGGCGTGCTCGCCCCAGCCGGTGACGTAGGAGATGTTCAGGGCGTTGCGGCCGAGGATGTAGTCCATCGCCTGCACGGCGCCGTCGCGGTAACGGGCGTCGCGGGTCAGGTCGAAGGCGGTGGCCAGGACGATCGCGTTGTTGATGATGCTGCTGTTGGCGCCCCAGAAGTAGCTGTCGGCGTCCCCGGGCATCGGCAGCCCGTACGCCTGCCGGCGCAGCTCGGCGAGGTAGGCGTCGGCGGCGGCGGTGACCGAGGCGCGCACCCGGGTCAGCTCGGCGGCGGGCAGCCCGTTGGGGACGGTGGCCAGGTCGAGGCGGCCGAGCGCGGCGACGCTCTGCCAGCCGAAGCCGCGCGGCTCGAACACGTTGCCGGTGTGGTGCGGCGACGCGGTCAGGTCGGTCAGGTAGGGCTGCGCCCCGGTGGTGAGGTACAGCTCGACAGCCGCCCAGTAGAACTCGTCGGTGACGTTCGAGTCGTCGTACGCGCCGCCGCTGGTGCCGTCGGTCGGGCTGGCGTACACCGCGGGGTGGGCCTTCGCGGCGGCGTAGGCCGTCTTCGCGGCGGTGCCGCAGCGGGACGCGAGCGCCGCGTCGTACGGTGCGAAGAGTCGCGCGCACTGGGCGGCGGTCGCGGCCATGTTGAGGGTGGCCGCGGTCGACGGCGGGTGCAGCTCGCGCGGCTGCGGGTCGTCCTGCGGGGCGAGCGGCAGGCCGGTCCAGTTCCTGTCGTGGATCTTGTGGTGGACCATGCCGGCGAGCGGCTTGCCGGCCGGCACCTGCATGCGCAGCAGGAACTCCAGCTCCCAGCGGGCCTCGTCGAGGATGTCCGGCACGCCGTTGCCGCGCTCGGGCACCCGCAGGGTGCTGTCGGCCAGTCCGGCGCCGCCGTTGGCGGTGGCCGCCGTTTTGGTCCGCTCGAAGGTGTTGAGCAGTTGGTAGGTGGCGATGCCACCGTTGACCACGTACTTGCCGTGGTCGCCGGCGTCGTACCAGCCGCCGCGTACGTCCAGCGAGTAGTCGCAGACGCCCGGCTGGCAGGGCACGTTGGTGTCGCCCTGGTTGGGCGCGACGTCGAGGTGGCCGGCGGGGCGGGCGTACTCGTCGCCGATCAGGTCACCGTCGATGGCGATGCCGCTGCGCTGGGCGTAGAAGAACTGCATCGAGTCCGAGCGCAGTTGCTTGTAGAGGGTGCCGGAGATCTCGAACGGGTGGCTGGTCTCGCCGTCGACGGTGAGCGTCAGACCGGCGCCCGGCGTGCGGTGACTGGAGAAGTCGACGGTCTGCACGTTCTGGCCGGAGGCGGCGTCGACGCCGTGCGTGGTGGTGGTGCCGCTCGCCAGAACCGTGCCGACGGCCGAGTGCAGTTGCCAGGGCAGCGGCGTGGTCGCCTCGGTGACCACTGTGGCGTTCTTCGGGCCGCCCGGCAGGTAGCCGACCTGGTTGACGCGTACCCGGGGCCCGGTGTCCGGCTCGTACAGGGCGGGTGGCTCGCCGCCGCGCAACGACACGTCGTCGAGGCAGATGGTCTGCGCCTGCGCGCTGCCGCCGACCTGGAAGATCAGTTGAGCGTTCTGGTTGTCGTCCGGGACGGTGAACGTCGACTCGACGCGCTGGCTGGTGCCGGTGGCGGCGGCGTCCACGGCGGCGTACGTCGTGTACGGGGCGCTGCCGAGCTGGAGCACGGCCTTGACCGCCGTGCCGGGCGTGGCGGTGATGTCGAAGCCGAGGGTGTATTCGGCGCCGGTGATCAGTGGCACGCCGTCCTGGCCGATGCCGGCGTCCCACGGGTTGGCGAGTCCGCCGGGGACGGAGGCGCAGAGCTGGCCGTCGGTGACCGTGAGCGGGTCGGTGCCGTAGGAGAACCACGGGCTCACGCCCGCGCTGAAGTCCCCGTTGTCGATCTGCTCGGGGGCGTCCGGCGGAGGGTCGGCGTGGGCCGCGCCGGCGCCCGCGCCGGTGAGGGCCAGCGTGGTCGCCGCGGCCAGGAGGAGGCGGCGTGTGGATGACGTCACGGGGGAGTCCTTCCGGGACGGAGGGTGAGGCAGGCGGCGGTGGTGATCTGGGAGCGCTCCCAGCTCGAAGCTCGATGTTTCCAGTGGCGGTACCTCCTGTCAATTGACCTGACTGGATGGGATCTGCCCTCCGACGAGGGCGTGGAGATCGGCACGCGGTGGAACGCGAGAGGTGAGATTGGCCGCGCCACGCGCCGTCGTCCTGATCTCCTAGAGACAACTGAGCCCTTCGCCTGGCAGGCTGCCTCCCATGACCCTGAAGCTGCGTTCCGTGGGAACGAGCGACCGTGGGCTGATCCGCAGCGGAAACCAGGACGCCCTGCACGCCGGCGCCTGGCTCGTCGCGGTCGCCGACGGCATGGGCGGAATGGCCGCCGGAGACCTCGCCAGCTCGCTCACCATCGACGCGGTCGCTCCGCTGGACGTGGAGACACCCGAGGACGCCCTGGTGGCCGCCCTCCAGGACGGCATCGCGCTGGCCACCGCCCGCATCCGGCAGGCGGTCGCCGACGACCCCGAGCGCCAGGGCATGGGCACCACGTTGACCGCCCTGCTCTTCGCCCGTACCGGCAGCTGCCTGGCCCTCGCCCACGTGGGTGACTCGCGGGCCTACCTCTTCCGCGAGGGTGTGCTCAAGCAGGTCACCCGCGACGACACCTTCGTGCAGATGCTCGTCGACCAGGGCGTGATCACGGCGGACCAGGCCAGCAGCCATCCGCGCCGGGCGGTCGTCACCCAGGCGTTGCAGGGCGAGGACGTGTCCCCGTCGTACGCGACGATGGTGCCCCGCGCCGGTGACCGGTGGCTGCTGTGCAGCGACGGGCTCTCCAACGTCGTCCGCCCGGACACCCTGGCCGAGGTGCTCGCCGCCTACCCCGACCGGGCCGCCTGCGCTGGCAAGCTGATCGACCTGGCGCTGCACGCCGGCGGGCCGGACAACGTCACAGTGGTGGTGGCCGACGTCGTCGAGGAGTAGCCCCTCCTCAGCGCCGGCGCGGCGCGGCGCGGCGGGTGGGCGTCGCCGTGCCCGGGTCCTCCGGCCACGGGTGGCGGGGATAGCGACCGCGCAGCTCCGAGCGGACCTGTTGATAGCCGGTACGCCAGAACGACGCGAGGTCCGCGGTGACCGCCACCGGGCGACCGGCGGGGGAGAGCAGGTGCAGCAGCACCGGCACCCGGCCACCGGCGATGCGCGGGGCCGCCGGCCAGCCGAACGTCTCCTGGAGCTTGACCGCCAGCACCGGCGCGGCCGGATCGGCGTAGTCCACCCGGATGCGTGAGCCGCTGGGCACCTCGATGCGTTCCGGGGCAAGCTCGTCGAGGCGCGCGGCCTGGGCCCACGGCAGCAGCCGGCGCAGGGCCGAGGTCACGTCCACCCGGCTCAGGTCGGCGCGTCGCCTGGCGGCGGCCAGCTCCGGCCCCAGCCACGTCGGCGCGGCCGCGAGCAGGGCCTCGTCGCCGACGTCCGGCCACTCGTCGCCGAGGTGGTGCCGGCAGAACGCCATCCGCTCGCGCAGCCCCCGCGCCGCCAGGGTCCACGGCAGCAGCCCCAACCCCTCCTGACGCAGGCCGGTCAGCAGCGCCGCCGCCACCTCCGCCCGGTCCGGGCGGTCCAGCCGCCGAGCCACCAGCTCGATCGCGCCCAGTCGGGTCACCTCCCGGGCCACCACGTCCCCGTCGGACCAGCCCACCTCCCGCTGCGTGGACAGCAGCGGACCCGCCGCCTCCCGGGCGGTCGCCTCGTCCAGCGGCGTGGCGCGGCGAATCCGCGCCGAGGGCGCGCCGGGCCGGCGGTCCGCGACCGCCACCGCGAGCCAGTCGGCCCCGGCCAGCCCCGACCCGACCGCCAGCTCCGCGGCGGTCCCACCCGTCATCAGGTACGACGACCCGCCCGGCCGCCGCACCCGGGCCAACCGCTCGGGGTACGCCAGTCCGACGATCAGCCCGGCGGCGAGGTCGTCGGTCAGCCGGTCGGGGTCAGCGGGCCCGCCGGATCGAGGAGCTGCGGCGGTGCGGGCCGGCTGTGCGGTGCTGGCCGGCTGTGCGGTGCCGGGCGCGGCGGCTGTCCGGGCACGTCCGGAACCGGTGCGGTTCCCCTCCGGCGAGCCATCCGGCAGCGCGGCACGCAGGCGGCGTACCTCGACGCGCCAGCGGGCGGTGGCGCCCGCGTCGACGCCGGCGCGCAACCGACGCCAGCCGGCCACCAGGTCGTCGCCCGGGCCGGCCGCGCTCTCCTCGGCGAGCAGGGCGACCACCTCGGCCGCGCGGTCGACGCCGACCCGGTCGGCGGCGTCGAGCAAGGCCCGGGCCAGCCGCGGGTGCGCCCCGGCGGAGGCTATCGCGCGACCCCGTCCGGTGATCCGGCCCGTCTCGTCGACCGCGCCCAGCGTTTCGAGGGTGTCCCGGGCCACCGCCATCGCCGCGGCCGGCGGCGCGTCGGGCAGCGCCAGACCGACGCCGTCCGGGCTTCCCCAGGCGGCCAGCTCCAACGCGAAGCCGGTCAGGTCGGCGGTGGCGATCTCCGGCTCCGGCCGGGCGGGCAGCCGCTCGTGGGTCGCCTCGGACCAGCAGCGGTAGACGTACCCCGGCGCCTCGCGGCCGGCCCGGCCGGCCCGCTGGGTGGCGGCGGCCCGGGAGACCGGCACGGTGACCAGCGCGCCCAGCCCACGGGCCAGGTCGATGCGAGGCACCCGGGACAGCCCGGCGTCCACCACCGTCCGCACGCCCGGCACGGTGAGGCTGGTCTCGGCCAGCGCGGTGGACAGCACCACGCGACGCCGGTCGTCGGCGCTCCGGGGGCGCAGGGCCGCGTCCTGCTCGGCCCCGCGCTGCCGGCCGTGCAACGGCAGCAGCGAGACGGTGTCCCGCAGGTCGGCGAGCCGCCCGGCGACAGCCGCGATCTCACCGGCCCCGGGCAGGAAGACCAGCACGTCGCCGTCGTGCTCGCGTAGCGCCCGCCGGACGGTCGCGGCCACGTGGTCGAGCAGGGCGCGGTCCACCGGACCGGCCCCGGGCGGCGCGACCGGCCGGGCCGGCGGCGCCCAGATCCGCTCCACCGGGTGCAGCGCCGACTCGGCCCGGACCACCGGGGCCGGGGTGGCCCCGCCGAGCAGGGCGGCGAACCGGTCGGTGTCCGGCGTGGCGGACATCGCGAGCAGCCACAGGTCGGGCCGGAGCGTGGCCCTGGCCTCCACTGCGAAGGCCAGCGCCAGGTCGGCGTCGAGCTGCCGCTCGTGACACTCGTCGAGCAGCACCGCGCTCGTGCCCGGCAGCTCCGGGTCGTGGTGCAGCCGGCGGACCAGCAGGCCGGTGGTCACCACCTCGATCCGGGTGGCCGGGCCGACCCGCCGCTCGCCGCGTACGGCGTAACCGACCCGGTCGCCGACCCGCTCGCCGAGGAGGTCGGCCATCCGTCGGGCGGCGGCTCGTGCCGCCACCCGACGGGGCTGGGCGATCACCACCCGGCCGTCGACCCGGTCGGCCACCGCCAGCGGCGCGAGCGTGGTCTTGCCGGTGCCCGGTGGGGCGACCAGCACCGCGGCGCCGGCCGCGTCGAGCGCGGTGAGCAGCGCCGGCAGCGTCGGACGGACCGGCAGGTCCAGGGTCACGTCGGAGAGCACGGCCCAGTCTCGCACCGCGCTTCAGCAGGCTCGACGGGCCGGCCCAGCTGCTGGCCGCATCGGCGAGCGACCAGACGCGATCGGCCGGGCCCCAGCCTCGACCAGACGCGATCGGCCGGGCCGCCGCCCCGAAGGGAAGCGACCCGGCCGGCGTGCACACGATCGAGGACCGGGGCGACGCTGACCCGGCCCTCGATCGTGAAGTCCCTAGGGCCTGTCTTGTGGATCATGGTTGGTGGGGTAGGAACATCACGGGTGTCCGGAGTGTTACCCGAGCGCTAT
>NZ_JBNCKT010000175.1:0-7456 GCF_049841675.1 Micromonospora sp. DT4 | reverse complement strand
GCGCCAACTGACGCAACCCACCAAGATCCGCGCCAACGAACACCCCACCCAAGCGCCGGCCGAGCCACCCCATCTCATCACCGTCATCACGGATCACCCCCGGCACACCCACACCCGTGAGCACCTCACCGACCCGCGGCACACAATCAGGAGCGCCACCCCAACCAGCCAGAGCCCCCACCGCCGCATCCAGGCGCCACCGCAGCACCGCCGACGACAACCCCATAACCCCGGCCACCACCTCCACCCCACCACCGGGGAACACCACCTGATCAGCCGAGGCGAGCCCCGGCACCACACCCGCACGCCGCCACACCGGCAACCCCACATCACCCACCCACCGCAACGCCTCCCACCCACCCACCGCCGCCGACGCCAACGTCACCACCGGCCGCCCCGGCACAGAAGCCGCACGCCCCCCCACCACCTCACGCACCCACCCCGAGGCCACCGACTCCCCATCGACCCACACCACATGCACCCCCGGCACAGGCCCACCCGCATACACCACCTCCGGCGGCACACCCCCGCCGACAAACACCCCCGACCGCACCCACGACACCCCAAACTCCACACACTTCACAAAACCCGCCCCACCCACCCCGAACACCCCTCCCACCCCTACAACCAGCCAACAACTTCAGAAACAGCTCCACGGAAACCGAAAATATGCCAAACACACCAGGCGAATATCCTGCGACAGGAACCAAGATTGTTCACTTTTCGGATAGCCTGTGTCGGTTTCTATGTTTGAGCCTGTGGTGTTGATCGAGGTGCTTAAGCTAAGTTGTCGAGGTGCCCGCCATCGGTGCGCCGTCGCCCACCAGACGCGCGTGCCAGCTCACCGCCGCCGGGTCAGTGAGCGAGGCGACCTGGTCGATCACGACCCGCAATCGTGCGGCGTCGTCCGACGCGGCCCGCCACAGCGGAGCGAAGATCGGATCGAGCCCGTCCGGCGCCCGTCGGACGAGCGCGGCCACCAGTTCGGCCAACATCGTCCGCTGCCGCTCGTAGCGACCCCGGAATCCGCTGCGCCGCATCACGTACCGCAGGGCGATGCCCTTGAGCAGCGCACACTGTGCCCGGACCCGCCTTGGCACCACCAGGTCGGCGGCGTACCGACGGTGCGGGCCGGGGCCGTACCGCTCCTCGGTGGCCTCCACCGCCGCCGACACGAACCGGCCGGTCAAACCGCTCGTGGTGGCCTTCAACGCGATCTGGGCGCGGTGGCTGCCGTCGTACGTGGCGAGCGGGGCGAGCAGCGGGTCGGCCAGCAACGCGACCAGCACCTCGGCCAGGTCGGCCGGGGACTCCCCCGAGTACGTGGCCGCTACGTCGGCACAGAGCGCGGCCCGTTCGTCGGCGTCCGCGAGCAGCGGGCCCAGCGTGACGTACCCGCCGTGGATGCCGTCCTCCACGTCGTGCACCGAGTACGCGACGTCGTCGGCCCAGTCCATCACCTGCGCCTCAAGGCAACGCCGGTCTCCCGGCGCACCGGCCCGGAGCCACTCGAAGACCGCCGTGTCGTCGGCGTACACCCCGAACTTGCGCTGCCCCGGGCGGCGCGGCCACGGGTACTTGCCGATCGCGTCGAGCGAGGCCCGGGTCAGGTTCAGCCCGCCGGACGATCCGTCCGGGGCGAGCACCTTAGCCTCCAGCCGGGTCAGCACCCGCAGCGTCTGCGCGTTGCCCTCGAAGCCACCGCAGGGCGTCGCGAGCAGGTCCAGCGCGGCCTCGCCGTTGTGCCCGAACGGCGGATGCCCCAGGTCGTGGGCCAGCCCGGCGACGTCGACCACGTCCGGGTCACAGCCCAGCCGTGCGCCCATCTCACGGGCGATCTGGGCCACCTCCAGCGAGTGCGTCAGCCGCGTACGCAGGAAGTCGTCGGTGCCGGCGGTGTGGACCTGCGTCTTGGTGGCCAACCGGCGGAACGCGGCGGAGTGCAGCACCCGGGCACGGTCACGCTCGTACGGCGACCGACGGTGGCCGGTGTCCTTCGGCGGCTCCGCCACCAGCCGGTCGGCGGGGTCACTGCTCACTTTCACTCAGCCGCCGTTGTTCGCGACTGCGGGGCTCGCAGACCCGACTCACTCCTCGCGCTCACGCAGCACGCAGAACTCGTTGCCCTCCGGGTCGGCCAGCACCGTCCACTGCACGTCGCCCTGGCCGATGTCCACGTGCCGGGCGCCCATGTCGACCAGACGCTCGACCTCGGCCTCCCGGTCGGCTGGGCGAAGGTCCAGGTGCAGCCGGTTCTTGCGCACCTTGCCCTCGGCGACCGGGCCGAAGAAGAGTGCGGGGGACCGATCCGTGGACTGACGGATCTCCACGCCGCCCGGCTTCTCGGTGACGATCTGATAGCCGAGCGCCTCGGCCCACCAGCGGGCCAGCCGGGCCGGATCGCGGGCGTCGACGGTGAGGCTCTCCCAGACGCTTGTCATTCAGTCACCCTTCCCGTTCGACGGCGTACGCAATCGGCCGTTTGCGAGCGAGCCAAGGTTACGCCCGTGACGGCCGATCGACGGGCCCCGACGCTTCGGCGAGTGACGAACGCCGACGGCGGCCCGGGACGACCGGGCCGCCGCGGCACTCGGCGTCAGCGACTGTCCGAACCGTCGGTCTGCACGGCCGCCCGGCCGGCCTCCAGGCGCGCCACCGGCACCCGGAACGGCGAGCAGGAGACGTAGTCCAGCCCGACCTCGTGGAAGAAGTGCACCGAGTCCGGGTCACCGCCGTGCTCGCCACAGACGCCGAGCTTCAGGCCGGGGCGGGCGGCCCGGCCCTCCTCGGCGGCGATGCGCACCAGCCGGCCGACGCCGTCGCGGTCGATCGACTCGAACGGTGAGATGCCGAAGATGCCCAGCTCCAGGTAGCGCCAGAAGAAGGCGCCCTCGACGTCGTCGCGGGAGAAGCCCCAGCCCATCTGCGTCAGGTCGTTGGTGCCGAAGGAGAAGAACTCGGCGGCCTCGGCGATCTGACCGGCCGTCAGCGCCGCCCGGGGCACCTCGATCATCGTGCCGATCAGCACCTCGACGCCGCTGTCCCCGACCACCTCGGCGATGATCCTCTCGGCCTCGGCGCGTACCGTCTCCAACTCCTGCACGGCCCCGACCAGCGGCACCATGATCTCGGGGCGGGCGACGCCGCCCGCGCGGACGACCGCGACGGCGGCCTCGGCGATGGCCCGGACCTGCATCGCGAACAGGCCGGGGATGACCAGACCGAGGCGTACGCCCCGCAGCCCCAGCATCGGGTTCTCCTCGTGCATCCGCCGGACGGCGGCGAGCAGCGCCTCCTCCTTGGCCACGTCCTCGCCGCGCTCCTGGGCGACCGCCACGTTGACCGCGAGCTGCTCCAACGGCGGCAGGAACTCGTGCAGCGGCGGGTCGATGAGCCGGACGGTGACCGGCAGGCCGTCCATCTCCCGGAAGATCTCCTCGAAGTCGGCCCGCTGCAACGGCAGCAGCGCCGCCAGCGCCTCGCCACGCTCACCCTCGGCCCGGGCCAGGATCAGCCTCTCCACCAGCTCGCGCCGGTCGCCGAGGAACATGTGCTCGGTGCGGCACAGCCCGATGCCCTCGGCGCCGAAGCGCCGGGCACGGGCCGCGTCCGCACCGGTGTCGGCGTTCGTGCGGACCGCCAGCCGCCGCTTCCCGTCGGCGTGCGTCATGATCCGGTGTACGGCCCGGACCAGCGGGTTGTCGACGTGCTCGGCGTCGAGGCTGCCCTCGAAGTACTGCACGACCTCCGAGGGCATGACCGGCACCTCGCCCAGGTACACCTTGCCGGTGGTGCCGTCGATGGAGACGACGTCGCCCTCGGTGACGGTCCGCCCGGCCACGGTGAACCGCTTCGCCGGCACGTTCACGTCGATCTCGTCCGCGCCGGAGACGCAGGTCTTGCCCATGCCCCGGGCCACCACGGCGGCGTGGCTGGTCTTGCCGCCCCGAGAGGTGAGGATGCCCTTCGCGGCGATCATGCCGTTCAGGTCGTCCGGGTTGGTCTCCCGGCGGACCAGGATCACCGACTTCCCCTCGGCCGCCAACTCGACGGCCCGCGCGGAGGTGAAGACCACCGCGCCGGACGCCGCGCCCGGTGAGGCGCCGATGCCCGTGGCGACCGCCTCGAACTCGTGGTCGAGCTGGAAGCGGGGGAACATGAGTTGGGCGAGTTGCGCACCGTTGACCCGGTGCAGCGCCTCGTCCAGGTCGATGAGGCCCTCGTCGACGAGTTGCCCGGCGATGACGAACGCGGCGGCGGCCGTCCGCTTGCCGACCCGGGTCTGCAACATCCACAGCTTGCCGCGCTCGATGGTGAACTCGATGTCGCACAGGTCCCGGTAGTGCTCCTCCAACCGGGCCATGATCGACAACAGTTCGTCGTAGGAGGACTTGTCGAGCCGCTCCAACTCCTGCAACGGCACGGTGTTGCGGATACCGGCGACCACGTCCTCGCCCTGGGCGTTGGCCAGGTAGTCGCCGTAGATGCCCTGCGCCCCGCTGCCCGGGTCGCGGGTGAAGGCGACACCGGTGCCGGAGTCGGGGCCGAGGTTGCCGAAGACCATTGTCACCACGTTGACCGCGGTGCCCAGGTCGGCCGGGATGCGCTCCTGACGGCGGTAGAGCACCGCGCGCTCGGCGTTCCACGACTCGAAGACGGCCCGGATCGCCAGGTCGAGCTGCTCACGCGGCTGCTGCGGGAACTCCCGGCCGGTGTGCTTGGCGAAGATCTTCTTGTACGCGTCGACCAGCCCCCGCAGGTCGTCCGCGTCCAGGTCCAGGTCGTTGTGCGTACCCCTGGCGCTCTTGACCTCGTCGAGGGCGTGCTCGAACTCCTCGCCCGGCACCTCGCAGACGGTCTTGCCGAACATCTGGATGAGTCGGCGGTACGAGTCCCAGGCGAACCTGCCGTTGCCCCCCGCCTGCGCGGAGAGCCCGACCACGCTCTGGTCGTTGAGGCCGACGTTGAGGACGGTCTCCATCATGCCGGGCATGGAGAACTTCGCCCCGGAACGGACGGACACCAGCAGCGGGTCTCCCGGGTCGCCGAGGCGCTTGCCCATCTCGCGCTCCAGCGCCTCCAGGTGTGCTTCGATCTGACCGGCGAGGCCGTCGGGCTCCCGGCCGGTCGCGAGGTACGCCTGGCACGCCTCGGTGGTGATGGTGAAGCCGGGCGGCACGGGCAGGCCGAGGTTGGTCATCTCGGCGAGGTTGGCACCCTTGCCTCCGAGCAGGTCCTTGAGGTCCTTGTTGCCCTCGGAGAAGTCGTAGACGTACTTGTGATCGTCGGTCTCTTGCGCTGCCACCAGAGCCTCCCACGCGCGCCGGATTGACACTTAACGAAGGTTCAGGGCGAAGGTTAAGCGAAGATCGGGTGGCCTGGGAGCGTTCGGTGACAATAGGCACAGCCATCACGACTATCCGCGTTCGTACCGGTTTTTGGGAACGCTTCCACGAGCACGATCACGCAATTTCTCCGGTCCTCGTAGTGTTGACGACACTGGTTCTGCTGAACCTCGCTTTTGCCATATCCGACGCGAAATAACCCCTTCCGGAGCCGTCGTCGTGTCCTCCCTCCCGATCTCCTCCCCCACCCCCGACCCGACCACCGCCGCCCACCCGGTCGCGCTGCCCGCGCACGAGCCCGAGGCCGGCGACCTGGCCGCGCTCGCCGCCCGAGCGGCCGGCGACGACCTGCTCGCCCCGCCGGTACGCCTCGGCGACGTCGTGCCGGCACCGGAACGGGTCGAAGCGGACCCCGGGGCGACGTTCGTGCTCACCGGGGACACGGCCATCCGGGTCACCGCGCACCCGGGCGCCCGGGAGGTGGCCGACCACCTGGCCGACCTGCTCCGACCGGCGACCGGGTTCCCCCTGCCCGTCGCCGACAACCTCGTGGTCGACCCGGCCGGCACGATGACGCTCACCCTGGCCGGCACGCCCGCCAGCCAGGCCCCGGCCACCATCGGGGAGAGCGCCGCCCTCGGGGCGGAGGGCTACCGGCTCGACGTGACCGCCTCCGAGGTACGCGTCGTCGCCGACACCACCGCCGGTCTCTTCTACGGCGTCCAGACGCTCCGGCAGTTGCTCCCGGCCGCCGTGGAGAGCCCGACCCCGGTGGCCGTCCGCTGGGCGCTTCCCGGCGGCACGATCCTCGACCGTCCCCGCTTCCCGTACCGGGGCGCGATGCTCGACGTGGCACGGCACTTCTTCGCCGTCGAGGACGTCCTGCGGGTGATCGACCACCTGGCCCGCTACAAGCTCAACCACCTGCACCTGCACCTCACCGACGACCAGGGCTGGCGCATCGCCGTCGACTCCTGGCCGAGGCTGGCCACCGTCGGCGGCGCGAGCGAGGTCGGCGACGGGCCGGGCGGGCACTACACCAAGGACGACTACCGGCGGATGGTGTCGCACGCGTCCGCCCGGCACGTCACCCTCGTCCCCGAGGTCGACCTGCCCGGCCACACCAACGCGGCGCTCGTCGCGTACCCGGAGCTGGCAGCGGACAAGGTCGCGCCGCCGCCGTACACCGGCACCGAGGTCGGCTTCAGCTACGTCGACCCGGGCGACGAGCGGACGTACGACTTCGTCGCCGACGTGCTCGGCGAGGTCGCCGCCCTCACTCCGGGGCCCTGGCTGCACATCGGCGGCGACGAGGCGTTCAAGGTCAAGGGCGAGGTCTACACCGGTTTCGTGGAGAGGGCGCAACAGATCGTCGCCGACACCGGCAAGACCGTCGTGGGCTGGCACCAGCTCGCCCCGGCCGCGCACTTCGACGGACGGGTCCTGCAATGGTGGGGCACGGACGCCGACGACCCCACCACCGCCGACGCCGTCCGCCGAGGGGCACGGCTGATCGTCTCCCCCGGCAACCACGCCTACCTGGACATGAAGTACGCCCAGGACACCCCGATCGGGCACGACTGGGCCGGCCTGATCGACGTGCGCCGCGCGTACGACTGGGATCCGGGCACACACGTCACCGACGTGCCCACCGCGGCCGTGCTCGGGGTGGAGGCCCCGCTGTGGACCGAATCGGTCACCTCGCTCGCCGACATCGAGTTCCTGCTGCTTCCCCGGCTGCCCGCCATCGCCGAGCTGGGCTGGTCACCCCGGACGGCACACGACTGGGCCGGGTTCCGCGAACGCCTGGCCGGGCACGGCCCGCGCTGGTCCACCGCCGGGATCACCTTCCACCGCTCCGCCGAGATCCCCTGGCCGGCAGCCCTCACGGTCCCCCGGCAACACCGCGCGCCCCAGAACGACACGACAACCCACTGACGGCGCGACAGACCGCACGGTGCGCCGTCAGCGGCGTACCGCCCCACTGACGGACACGGTGCACACACGTCTCGGCGGACCATGATCGTGCTCGATTGGGCGGTTTGGGCGGTGGCGTCCCGTGGCCGGCGGCACTCTGGCGGCGGAATCGGGGACCCGGCGGGGTCGTTATA
>NZ_JBNCKT010000174.1:0-7564 GCF_049841675.1 Micromonospora sp. DT4 | reverse complement strand
AGCCAAACAAGCCCACTACGCCCGCCGCCTCACCCTCGAACTCCAGCCATGATCACGAAGTACGGCTGCCGTACTAGTACGGCAGCCGCCGTTTGAGATGTTGCTGGTGGGGCTGGGTAGACGAGGTGCGGCCACCGCGGGATCGTCTCCATGTTGTGGACAAACGTTCGGATCTGGCGGTGGCCGCGTGCCACAGCGGCGTTCGTGACCGGTCTGCGCGACTACCGCCGCGCCGGCCACACATCGGCCGACGCCGCTTTTCCGGCATCGCCAACCTCCACAACATCATCCTCGCCGGCTGACCGCAGGCCCGATGTCGGGCAACGCCTTCAACCAGTTACGAGACATCCCTTAAACCGGCATATCTCCACCTTGCGAACGCCTTGGCCGCGGCGCCCGTATCGCAACCGCCGCCGTATAGATCAGAAACAGGCTCTATAGGGTCAGAAGCGGCAGCGCCAACCAGGCATCCGGCCCGCAGAAAGTCCTGGTAAATGGCCAGAATTCAGCTCGTTCGGCGCAGTGCAACCGGAGTCACATCGGCGCAAGGAGACAATCCTCACATCCGTTGAACTCGCCCCACCTATTGACTCTGGCAGATTCCGGCGTTAGCGGATCTGTCGCTAGGTAATTTTTCGCATTGCCTATTGTGATTGGATCACCAAGCGCGCGATGATCTCCTGGCGATCCGATCGGAAGGGATGCGCTCGTGAAACCAAAGAACGTTGGGCCTGTGCTGCCCGGTGAGGGTGACACCGACTACGCGCGCTACATGCGTACGGATGCGCTACTTGACCTACAGAGGCGACCTGGGGAGGTGATTCACCGCGATGAACTGCTCTTTCAGGTGACGCACCAGTCCGCTGAACTGTGGCTCAAACTGGCGGCAGCCGACCTGACTGAAGCGATTGCCCGGGTCGACGGGGGCGAGCCTGCGCCGGCCGAACTCCTACTCACCAGGGCGACACTCGCCGTACGGCTCATCACCGACCAACTCGACATGTTGGGCCACCTGCGTCCGGCGGATTTCCAGGCGATGCAGCCAGCACTTGGCAAGGGGTCGGGTGCGGAGTCGCCGGGCTGGCGGCAGGTCCAGGCCGCGGGCCGCAAGCTCGGTCAAGCATTCGCCACCTTCCTCGCCGACCGAGAGGTCAACCTGGCGACGCTCTACTCCCGGGAACCGTCCGACCCTGCCTACCGTCTCGCCGAGGCCATGGTGGAGTTCGACGATCGAGTCTCGTCATGGCGGGTGCGGCACTACAAGCTGGCCATCCGGGTTGGCAGCCACGGTGTCATTGGCGCTGCGGGCAGCCCGTCGGGCATGCTTGCCAAACTTATCGACTACCGCTTCTTCCCCGACCTGTGGCAGGTGCGCGCGAACCTTGCCCTGGGTAGCACAGTGGGCGCAAGCCTTGCATGAGCTGACGAACTGGCTGTCGGCTGGCGCGGACCCCGACGCCTTTCCCTACGCGACGGTCGTGGCTGAGTTCCATCGCACTGGCAAGCAATTCGTCGCCGACGACGTCTTCGTTCTCCTCGATTGGATTCGAGCGGTCACCCCGCGGTCTGAGGAAACGAGGCTTCTGCGGGACTTTCTCGACGTCGCGCTTGACAAGCGCGACGGCCGATACGACTACCAGAGCTACCTGGCGCTGAACCTGCTTCGGCTGCCAACCGTTGAGCCGACCGGCGACCGGCGGGGTGACCTGCAACGACAACACGACCGCCTCTACGTACACCTCATCGCCGATGCCCTCGCGTTCGAGTTGGCCGCCGAAACCGGTATGACCGATCTGCTTCCCCTGCAACGACCGGGCCCGGAACGGGTGGCCAAGCGTTACCGGCTCGGACTACGGGCCGTGTCGGCGGCGCTGGCCCGGCAGGGCCGGTCGGCCATGACCGATCTGGCCGAGCCTGCGGCCGCGGTGGCCGCGATGCACGACGCGGTGGTCGCGGACCAGAGCCCCACAGAGCGGCGGGCCTTGCTGATCGGAATGCTGCCGGTCTACGTGGTGCACGACGAGTATCTCTTCATCCGGGTGCTTCAGGCATACGAAGCCACGTTCGCTCTGCTCGCCGCCGAGGTGCAGGCGACGGTCGAGGCTCTGACGGTCGGGCATGCCGAGGCAGCGGCCGATCAACTGGCGTACGGCCGGGAACTGCTCAATTCTGCCGCGCCGCTCTTCTCGCTGATGGCCACCATGCAGCCGGAGTCGTTCCGCGCGTTCCGCGTCTACACCGAAGGTGCCAGCGCGATTCAGTCCCGGTCCTACAAGCTCGTCGAGTCGCTGTGCCGCTCACCGGAGGAACCGCGCCTGTCCTCCGCCGCCTACCTGTCGGTGCCTGAGGTGCGCGACCGGGTGCTGGCCGGCCAGCCGTCGGTCGAGCACGCCTACCACGAGGCGGACCGACTCGGCCGCCTGGGTGAACCTGACCGACTCCTACTCGAAACGCGGATGGGTGAATTCGCGAACGCGCTGACCCAGTGGCGTCAGACCCATTACCGAATTGCTAGCCGGATGCTCGACGCCCGTATGGGAACCGGATATACCGAGGGCACCCCTTACCTGGCAGTGACCCGATCCATACCAGTGTTCACCCCGGCAGGCAATGCGAGGCGAGCCTAGATGAACGGAATCCCCGATCCGTGCGCCACGACGCAGGCGATGCTCCGCGAGCAGTTTCCACTGCTGACTACATGTCTCTATCTCAACAACAACTCGACCGGTGCCATACCGAAGGGTGCTGAACACGTCCTGACTCAGTATTGGGAGACGCTACGTACCTGGCGCGACGGCATCTGGGACGCCTGGCACGACGGCATCCAGAAATACACCGATGGCTTGGCGGCGTTCATCGAAGCCGAACCGGGCAGCGTGGCAATCGACGCCAACCTGAGCACTTTACTGGCACGGGTCGCCTCCTGTTTCGACTACCAGGCACCCCGCAACCGTGTGGTGACGACGGATCTGGAGTTCCCGACCATCCCCTTCATCTGGAACGCGTTCCGGCGATACGGCGCCGTGCTCGACGTGGCCGGCTCGGGCGGGCCACGCCTCGACGAGGAGGAATTGCTGCGGCGAATCGATGAGCAGACGCTGCTCGTGTGCGTGCCACACGCAAGCTACTCATCCGGGGCCACCATCGACCTGGGTCGTGTGGTGAAACACGCACACAGTGTTGGGGCCCTGGTCATCGTCGATGCGTTCCAGAGCGTCGGGATCATGCCGCTCGACGTCACCACACTCGGCGTCGATTTCGTCCTCGGAGGCGCACACAAGTGGATGTGCGGCGTCGGCAACGCCTTCCTGTACGTCCGCCCCGACCTGTTGCCCGGCCTCGAACCCGCGGCAACCGGCTGGCAGGCCGGCGACCGGGCGCTGACGTTCCAGCCATCGACAGGCTGGGCGCCCGACGCGCGACGGTTCACCGGCGGGACACCGTTCCCCCTCACGTCGCTCATCTCCCAGATCGGCCTGGACCTGCTCAGCGGTGTCGGCATCGAAGCGATCCGCGCGCACTCACTGGTCTGCACGGAGCGGATCCTCAGACGTGCCGAGGCGGCCGGCATCTCGGTGGTCAGCCCGGTCGAGCCATATCGGCGCGGCGGCGTGGTGTGCCTGGACATCCCCGACGGCGAGGCGGTCAAGCAGCGGCTGGCCCAGCGCGACATGATCTGCAGCTGGCGTAAATACCTGCGGATCGGCCCCCACATCTACAACACGCTGGACGAGATCGACGAGTTCATGGACGCGCTTGAGGACGTGTCACGAGGGGCTGGGCGATGACGACCTCGTTTTCACCGCGCGCGCTGATGAGCCTGCTCTTCAACGGTTCCAAAGCCGTCGACGTGGTGACGACCGCGCTCCACATCGGGCTGCTCGACGCGCTGGAACCTGGGCCGGTAAGCCTTCGCGAACTCGCCGAACGCTTCGAGATGCGACCGTTGCGGCTCTACAAGTTTCTGGACTGTCTGGAGAGTCTCGGGTTCCTCGACCGGGACGAGCCGAGCGACGACATCAACGAGACCATGTATAGCGCCGTCCCCGGCCTCCGCGCCGCTGCGGCGGCCGCCGTCGGGCCGCACGCGATCGAGCGCGACCGCGACACGTACCCCTGGCAGCGGTTGCACGGCCGGTTGGCGGAGAGTCTCCGCGGCGATGTGAGCATGACCGAGGACGACTTCTCCTGGCCTCCGAAGACCGACGAACAGACGGAGGCATTCGAGCGGAGCATGTCCGTAGGGCTCGGGCCAGTCATCGAGGTCTTCGGTCGGCACGCGCACCTTCTGTGGCAGGGGCGACGCCGCTTCCTCGACGTCGGCGGCGGTGCCGGCACGCTTGCCGCGCACGTCCTCGACGACGCCCCGCACCTGCGGGCCGACGTGTATAACCTGCCGGCCGTCGCCCCTCTGGTCGAAGAGACCCGCAAGCGGTGCGGCCACCAGGACCGACTCGGATTCGTCGGCGGCGACTTCTTCGCCGAGCCACTACCGGCCGGCTACGACGCGCTCGCGTTCGTCCGGGTACTGCACGATTGGCCTACCCCAGAATCTCGCAGACTCGTCGAGACGGCGTACGAGGCCCTGCCGCCGGGCGGGCTGCTACTGATCTGCGAAGAGTTTCGCACTCCGGACCGGCTCGCCATGCAGTTCTTCTGGTCCTACTTCCTCATCGGCGTCGACAGCGCTGTCAGCCGGCTCCGCGAGGTCAGCTTCTACACCAGCCTGCTGGCGGAGATCGGATTCACCGACATCCAGGTCCTGCCCGGAGTCTGGGAACTCGTCGTGGCTCACAAGCCGGGCTGACCGGATGAGGGCAAGAGAGCCACCTGAGGTTCCCCCTGCGGACCGGACACCCTGAGCCCAGACAGTGGTCTGGGGAAGGATGGCCCGGTGCCACGTCCATCGAAGTACCCCGAGCAGTTCCGTAGGGACGCTGTTGATCTGGTCCGTTCGTCGGGTCGGTCACTGCGTGAGGTCGGTCAGGAACTCGGCGTCAACCACGAGACGCTGCGGAACTGGGTCAACGCCGCCAAGACCGCCGACGCCGCCGGACGCGGTCGCAGTCACGGCGAGGAGCCGGTGCGCGCCAACGAGCGTGACGAGCTTCGCCGACTGCGCAAGAAGGTCGCCGAGTTGGAGGTCGAGAAGGAGATCCTGCGCAAGGCGGCCGCCTATTTTGCCAAGGAGATGGGTCGATGACCCTCCGCTACCGGTTCATCTCCGAACACCGCGCCGACTACGGCGTACAGCGGCTGTGCCGCGTCCTGGCGGTACGACGTCCCGGCTTCTATGAGTGGCTCGCCAGCGAGCCGGCCCGCGAGCAGCGCGCCGCGGCCGAGGACCAACTCGCCGCCGAGATCGCCGCCATCCACGCCGAGCACCGCCACGCCTACGGCTCCCCCCGTGTGACCGTGGAGCTGCCCCGACGCGGCCAGCGGGTCAACCGCAAGCGGGTCGAGCGGATCATGCGAGAACGCGGCATCGTCGGGATCACCCGCCGCCGACGCCGCCGCGGCCTGACCAAGCAAGACCAGACCGCCGCGCCGGCGCCGGCTTGGCCAGCCCATCCGACGACGGCGGCTTCGACGAGTTCGACGACGACTGCTTCAACCGGGCCTCAAGCTCAGCGACCCGGCCCAGCACCTGCTCCAGCCGAGCGGTCAAATCCGCGACAACGACCCGCAAGGCAGCATTCTCCGCCACAAGATCGTCATACGACGGCTGCAGCGGATCGGCGGACACAGTCGATCAAGCTAGCAGGCCGACTGATCCAGTGTGGAGCACCACGCCCGCAGCAGTCGAACCTATCCAGTTGCAGTCCGCGAACTACACGATGCCTCTTCTCCAAAGGTCGAAGGGGTGCCATTTCCCGATCCCTGGATCTGCAACGGATATCGCCTCACCGAATGCATGGGCTAGCTTCTCTAACATTGCGACGACCTCGGACCGCTCCTGCTCAATTTGGTCGGGAATAGGCACCCACGATGTCTGCGAGAAACAGCGCACGATTACGATGCTCTGACGCGGCTCAAAGACGAGTGATCGCTCGACGCCTTGCGCGTATATATCAAGCTCGGCCGTTGATCCAGCACGGAGCGCAGTTAATACCTCGGGCAACTGCTCAACCACCGCCGACAAGTCATAGCCAACATCGAGCCCCCAATCGTCTTGCCCAAAACCACCCATACGGAAGCGGCATCCCGCCTCCGCGAGCGCCTCACAAGCCTCCATGACCAGCGATGGGTAGTCTTCGGGCTCAAGATCGAGTGCTCTCGGAGTCGAAGTCTTCAACGGAGGATCTAACGATAGATTAACCATCATTCTTCCTTCGCTTACTGGGGACCGAGGATCGGGTAGGCCGTTTTGTACAGCCCGTTAGCTCCAGGCACCAGTGTCGCCGCCCGCGCCTGAACAATCGACCCATCTGGCATGATCACCTGACCAAGCCCGTCTGGAATGCGGACACTTCGCGCTCCGGCGTTGTCGACGTGAACACCGCACAAAAATTCGGCAGCCGCTTTGTCATCTAGCCATTGACCCTGAGATTGCCCTGTTGAGCGAGCACGATCCGTCAACGCGCGTGTGTTTTTCGCTCCAGCACCATGTGTGCTGAAAGTGTGCCCGAACGTTGGCCCGCTCTTCGGACTCCAGTTCGGCACACATGTGTTGTGCACGAGCACCGGCGTGTTGCCGGCAAGTACATAGTACGTGTGGATGCCGTCAATTTCGAGGTTGTAGGCCGATGTCAACCGACTCGCGGTGAACCGAAGCCCGCTAACCGCGAGGGTTTCCCCTTCGACTGTCAGGACCCGCTCACCAGCCACGAGCTCGTCGACCCGCTCGAACTTACGGTCGGTGGCAGACCAGAAGGGGTGGTCCTCGGTCGTGCCCACGGAAGCACCGTTGTCTAGGGCCAGGTCAATGACGGTGTCTTGGTGGACGAAGACCCGGGTAACCTTCCGCGCCTCCTGCTCGCCAGTCTCCGGATCTGACGCTATGACCTGGTCGCCAACTTCAATTTCGCTAATTTGCTTCCGCGAGCCGTCGGCCATTAGGACGAGCGTGGCGCCTTCGAAGGAACAAGCGCGGGCGGCAATCCTGGCGGCAGCGGCAGTTACGAGACCGCGTACGGCGATTACCGCAGCTTCAGATACGACCATTTCGACCGTAATCTCGCCGGCGTACATCATCGACTCGGGGCATTTCGCGACGCCGCAGTCCCACTGCCAGCCGTACTGGTTGAGGCAGCTGGTGTAATCCAATCGTCCACCGCCGCAGAGGATCTGGATCTCGGCCTTCACGGGGTCATAGTTCTGCTCCTGCACCGCCGAACGCATTGCGCTGCAGTCACCCGGGTGGGCCTTGCAGTTAATGTTGTCCTTGGTGTAGGTGGCGAGGAATGCCTCTTTGGCGGCCTGCCGCGCGGTTGTAGCTTTCTGGGTGCCGTCGTTGCTGCTGCCAACAGAGGGTGTCGTGCCGCTGCCTGTCGGGGTACGGCCTGGAGTGCAGAGCTAGGTACAGCTGATCTTGCAGAGGTGCGCACTGTTTGTCCGTCGCCGT
>NZ_JBNCKT010000173.1:0-7706 GCF_049841675.1 Micromonospora sp. DT4 | reverse complement strand
TGAAATCCTTGTTCCGCAAGCCCGAAGTCCGCTACGCCGCCTCCTGACCATCAACTATTTGCCTTACGGGTCAATATTGAGCGACTCGAAGATCCGGTAGACGTTGTCCCCGGTTTGGGCGGTGACCGACACCAGGGCCAAGCCGGTGATCACCGCCTGCTCGATCCGCTCGATGTCATACGGGTCGTCCGGGCCGTCCGCGGCGCCGAGCTGACTGAGGAAATACTGGTAGGCGGCACCCACCGCGTCTTCGCCGGGCTGCGGGGTCGACTCCACGCAGGCCCGGTACGCTTCCCGATCGGCCTGGGTCGGAACCAGCTTCAACCAGCGCGGCTCCTGCTGCCAGGGGTTGGTGAGGTACTGCTGGTTGAGCCGGTCGAGGTGCTTCGGGTCCTCGTGTTTCGCCCGGTGGTCACGGATGGCGCAGAGCAAGATGGTCAGCGTGGTGAGCCGCTGCTGCCCGTCCACGACGAGGTACTCAGCCACGCCACTGGGACCGTTGGCCGGGCTCGGAGCGAGCACCAGGGAGCCGATGAAGTGGGTGGCGGCAGGGTTGCCGACGCGGTCCTCGGCGAGTTTGCGGACGTCGCCCCACAGTCGCTCGAACTGCGCCCGGCCCCACGAGTAGGTGCGCTGGTAGAGCGGAACCTGGTACTGCTTCGCGCCTTCCAGCAGACCTTGCAGCGTGGTCTCCGCAGCCGCGACCATCCCAGCCTCCGTCTTGTGTGGACCTGCCCGTTGAATCGGTAAGCCAAACAGATCATCGACCCGCCGGGCAACACACGATCGGTACGCCCGGAATGAATGGCAGGTGGAGGTGTCCAACAGTCAGCAACGCGACAGATACTCAAATCCTGGAGCCCGGCGCGGTACGCACCAGGCATGAGCCATCGGGAGTGGTGTGTCCCTCATCGCTGAGTTCGCCGCCGAGATTTTGACCAGCCTCAGTATCGCCGCTGGTCGGCGAGCGGCATCCGCCGTTCGTACGCCCGCTCTCGACCGTGACCTCGAAGCGGTCTGCCGCGCGGCGTTGCGACAGGCGTTGGCGGTCGCCGCGCCGGATGTCGACGAATCGAGCCGGCAGCTGCTGGAGCTGGTCTGTCTGGACTTCTTCGCCGAGGACGGCGTGCGGCGGTGAATCGTGCAGCCGGGCCTCGTACGAGCCGGGACGAGCCGATCGGTCAGCCTGGACCGATGGGCTGGCCGGTTTCGCAGTCGGCTCCCGCAGGACGAGACGTTTCTGCTGTGGATGTCGATCCGGTCGCCTTCGCTGTGGAGTTCAGCTCTGCGCTGTGGGAGGCGATGGTTGCCCATTCGCTTGCCCGCGACAGCAGGCTCGGCCCGCTCGTGCAGCAGCTGCGGCTGGCGTTCATCGAGCAGCAGGTCGACGTGATCGCCCGCCACCGAGATGTCGGCTCGGGCGGCACGGTTGATGGCCGTCGAGCCGGCCTGGATGGCACCGCCCCGCCATGTCGGAGTGCTGTTGGAGCGCATGCGGCTATTGCTGCCGGCATTCGGTCCTGCATCGGTCGATCCGGCGACGGAGCAGGCGCTGTTCGGCCTGTTGCGGGAGTCGCGCACCGGGTGGACCACGCTGAACGCGGACGACCGGCGTCGCCTCGCCGGCCTGGGACGCCAAGCCAAGTCGTGGCTGGTGCGGCGCGAGGCGGAGGCGCTCGATCCGGAGGGAGATCGGGCGGCCGATGTGCCCTGGGACGCGCCGGTATCGCGCGAGGCGTTCCGGCGACTGCGGGGTGCCCGGACCATCCAGGTCGCACTGGATCTGGCCGATCTCGACCAGGCTGTGGCGGTGGCTCGGGCAGCAGCACGCGCCGGCGTGGATTTCGTCGAGGTCGGTGATCCGTTGGTGAAACAGCATGGTATTCAGGCGATCGAGCGGATCAAACGCGATGTCCCGCAGGTCGTCGTCGTCGCGGAGATGATGTCCGCGGACTGGGGCCGGGAGCAGGTCGCACTGGCCGCCGGTGCGGGTGCGGATGTGGTGTTCCTGATCGGACCGGCGAGTGTGGCCAGTGTGGCGGCCGCAGCCGAGGCGGGACGCCGGCTCGGCGTACCAGTGATGTTGGACGTGCCGGGCAGCGCGCTTTCGGAGTCCTGGGTGCGGGACATGGAGCGCGCCGGGGTGGATGCTTTCGCGATCACCACGGACATCGACATCGGCGTCGGCACCCGCCGTCCGTTGGCGCGGGTGCGCGCCATCCGGTCGTGGACGCGGTTGCCGGTGGCCGTTTCAGGTGGCTTCGGCCCGAGTGACCGGGACGTGCTGACCAGCGCGGACTGGGACATCCTGATCGTTGGGCGCAGCGTCACCGAAGGGCTGGATCCCGAGTTGGTCGCTCAGCAACTTGTCGCGGCGGTGCACCACCCGGGTGAGGAGACATGGTGATTGTGAGCCCGCTGCGGCCGGAGTTGACCGGCGACGTGGAACGGTTGATGGCGTTGGGCGAACCGTACGTACGGCCGCGTACCTCGTCGGACTACTGGCTGTACGCGCGGCTGTTCTCGTCGACGTGTCCGGTGGCGGTGGAGGCCGGCGCGCTGGCCGGTGCGGTGATCGCGTTCCGCAGCCAGGACGACCCGGCCGACATCTACGTGCAGGATGTGATGACCCATCCCGACTTCCGCCGACGTGGAGTGGCCCGGCTGCTGCTCGACTCGGTGCGGGCCCGCGCCGCCGAGTGGGGCTGCCACCGGCTGTATCTGACGTCGGAGCCGGAGAACCGGGCGGCGCACCGGACGTGGCTCACGCTCGGGTTCCGCAACGTCCCTGGTGGCCGGGAGGTCGACGGTGTGCAGGTGACGGAGGATTTCAAGGGGCCGGGAAAGGACCGTGCCGTTTACGAACTGCTGGTCAACCGGCTGCCCTGACGCGGGAGCGTAGCTGGCCGACCAGCTCCGGGGGTGCGGCGAGCACTCCGGTGCCGAGCGGCTCCACCGACGCGCCCGCCTCGGCGGCGATGACCCGGCCCGCAGCCCAGTCCCAGGGGGACGCGCGGTCTTCCACGTACGCATCGATCCGGCCGGCCGCGACCCAGGCCAGCGCCAGGGCGGTGGAGCCGAGCATCCGTACGCCTCGTATGTCGGCGGCGAGATCGGCGATCATGTCGGCCTGGGTCTTGCGATGCGCGACGTCGTAGGCGTAGCCGGTGGCGAGGATGACCTCGTCCAAGCCGGTGCGGCCGGTCCGACGTATTAATAACTGCCGCTCTCCCAACCAGGCGCCGGCACCCGACACGGCATGGTAGGTCTCGTCGTGCACCGGGTCGTGGACCACTCCGAGCACCGGAGCCCAGCCGTCCGGGGTCGCCCGTTCGCAGGCAACGCTGACGCACCAGAACGGGATGCCGCTGATGTAGTTGACGGTGCCGTCCAGCGGGTCAATCACCCAGCGCAACCCGGAGCCGCTGTCCCGGGCGCTGCCCTCCTCGGCGAGGATGCCGTCACTGGGCCGCCGTCTGCGCAGAAGGCCCACGACCACCTCCTCCACCGCCCGGTCGGCCGCACTGACCGGGTCGGTCCGTGAGGACTTGTGGTCGATCCGACCGTGGTCGCCGAAGCGGCGCAGCAACTCGACCCCGCCGAGGTGGGCCGCCTCCCGGGCAAGCTCCCCCAGCAAATGCACGCTGTTGTCCATTCCGGTCTCCCTGCCCTCGGCGTCGGTCAGGATCGTCGCACTACCCGGACAACCCAGGCCAGACCCCCGGCCAACGACCGCGGGCGTCATCGCACAATTGCCCCTGCTCACTCGTTCGGTACGCAGTGCCACCGATTGGTACCGGTCCGGCCCCCCGACCGCCCCTGCGCTCCCCTGAACGGCAAGGGGTGTCAGCCGGTCGTCAGGGCAGTACGACGAGCCCGGGGAAACTGTCGAAGTGCCTGCGGTTCAATGTCAGCAGCGGAGCCTCGTAGCGGATCGCCGTGGCACAGATCCAAAGATCGTTGGTCTGCGCCGTCTGCCCAAGCGCATGGCCGGCGGACTGGGCCTGTGCCTTGAGCCGTCCCCACAGCCGGGCCAGTTCCTGGTCGTAAGGGGCCACCACGTAGCGCCGGACCGCCTCGTCGAGGGCCCAGGACACGACGGTCGCCCCATCCCGCCTTCGCCGCGCCGTAGTGCAGCTCGGCGATGGTCGCGAAGCTGAGGATGGGCGTCGAGCCAATCAACTGCTGAGCGAGGTGGTCATCGGTTCCCTGCCAGATGGTCGAGAACGCATCAGTGTCGACGAGGACCCGCTTCACTGGCCTTCACCCTCACCTCTGGCCGAACGCAGCGCGGCCAGAAAGTCGTTCATGTCGCCGATCGGTGCCCCCCGTAGCTCGTCGACCGAACGGACCGGCGTCACACCCTGCGCCCTGGCGATGCCGTCCAAACTTTTCGGCTCGGCAGAGTCGAGCCTGTGCAGGCTCGACAGGTGCAGAATGTGGATTGTCGTGCCGTTGGGTTCGAGCTCGGCGACGCCTTCTGCCATCACCACCTGGTCCATCGCGTCCAGCACGGCGTCCCGTAGGTCAGAGTCAAAGTCACAGAGGATACTTCCGGCGTAGGTGTCGATCCGGCAGCGCAGGGTCGCGGGGGAGAAATCTCCCATGTGTAGGCGGCCGACGATCGTCGATTCCTGGGCGATCTTTTCAAGGGAAGTCCGGCGGACGGCTCGGTGTAGCGCTTCGTCGATCACGAACCGGGTGCGGTCGCCCTGCCACAGCTCCACTCGGGTGACGCTCCTGGCGCTGATCCCACCGGTCAGACTTCTGAGCTGGTTGAGCACCTGCGGGCCGAAGTGAGGTGGCAGGACCTCCGGTCGTTCACGGAGATGGTTCGTGCCCTCTTCCAGCGCCGTCAGCGCCTGTTCCAACACTCCTTCGTCGAGCGAGAGCTGCCCGGTTCGCGCGATGTCCAGCAACGCCGAACCCGCTCGGAATCCGACGAAGTCGAGCCGTACCGCGTCCACGATCTCGCGAGGCCGACGGCCGGGGCCGGTGGTTTTGCCGGCAATACTCAGTGCCAGCAACTCCAGGGCCGCCTGCAACCCGCTCGCCAGCCGGGACAGCTCGGCGAGCGGCAGGCGACCGCCCTCCGTAGCCGGCCCGACCGCCCGCAGCGTCAGGTCGACAGCCGACGAATCTTCAGTCGCCATCGTCACCTCCTCCGCCGCTGCGCGCTGCCGGTCCAGAAAGGGTACGCGCCAGTCGGCGCAGCACCGGGCACAACGCCCCGCGACACCCCGGTCACCGTCAGCTCAGCCGTGGTGCACCTCCTCGGCCGTCTTGACGATCAGCCGGCGGGACTCCTCCTCGCTCAGCGCCAGCGCGTCGAGCCCCACCCACGCCTGCTCGTAGGCGGTCACCTCCGCCGGCCGGTCGAGGTAGAGCGCCCCGGTCAACGATTCCTGGTAGACGACCGACGGTTCGGGGTCGACGCGCAAACCCAGCGGGAAGTCCAGCAACACGAACGAGCCCGCGAGCGCCCCGTCGTGTGCGCCGGCGGCAAACGGCAGCACCCGGATCGACACGTGCGGCAACCGGCTCACCTCCGCCAGGTGCCGGAGCTGCTCGACCATGCTCGCCGCGCCGCCCACCTCGCGCAGCAGCACCGCCTCGCAGAGCATCACCTCGAACCGGGGCGGTCGGGGCAGCCGCCGCCGCAGTAGGCCCTGCCGCCGCAGCCGTGCCTCGACCAAGCGTTCCCGCTCCTCGTCGGTCGCGCCGGGCCGGCGCGGGCAGGTCTCTGACGCGTACCCCCGGGTTTGCAAGAGCACGGGGACCAGCGCCCCGGCGTGCTCGCGGAGCCGGCACGCGGCGGACTCCAGGCCGCCGTGCAGGTCGAACCAGTCGGGTACGGGGTCGCCGTAGGCGTGCCACCAGCCCTTCGCCCGCGTCTCCCCCGCCAGGGCGACGAGCGCGGCGGTCAGCTCGCGCCGCGCCCCGTACAGCTCGCACATGGCCCGCACGTCGACCCCGCGCACCGGGCCGAGGCCACTCTCGACCCGCCACATCTTCTGCCGGCTGCACTGCACCGCCTCGGCCGCGGCGTCCAGCGTCATGCACGCCTCGGTGCGAAGATCCCGCAACACCCGGCCGAGCTGCCGGCGCGGCACCGTCGAGCCCATGGCGTCAACCATCGGAACCCTCCCGCCGCCGCTGGCCGGGCGGCTGCCCCCGGTAGCGGTCCGCGCGCTCGTTGAGCCCGACCGCCGCCCGCCGCCGCGCGGGCCACTCGTAGACGACCGCGCCGTCGCACCGCGAGGTCTGGACCCCATCGGGTACGACGTTCTCGACTGCCTTCCGCCGCCAGCGCCCCGGCGCGTCCCCGTCGGGCACCACCTGCCCGGTCAGGTCCACCGCGACCTTCCCCGCCCGCAAGAACCACTTCCACCGCACACCTACGCCCCTCCCTCGTTCACCCGAGGAGATCCTAGCAAACTTATAAAGCCTGTAAATACAGGATGGGGATGATTTACACGGCTGGGAAATCGGCTGCTTTGCTGGCCTCATGCCGTACGCGCAGCCACTCTGGCGACAGATCAGAGATGACCTGCGCGCGAAGATCAAGGCCGGCATCTACCCGCCCGGGAGCAAGCTCCCCTCCGCACGCCTCCTGGCCGAGGAGTACGACACCAGCCACATGACCATCCGCCGCGCCCTCGACTCCATGATCGAGCGCGACGAGCTGGTCGGCCGAACGGGCATCGGCGTGTTCGTGGCCGACAATTCGGGATAAAACATTTAGAGCACTTGGAATCTCCAAGCTCGATCCTTGGCTGCAGCAGGACACTTTATCATTCAGCAGCCACGACACCCCGTATTCTCTATCGCTAAGCTGCAGACGATCATGGCAGTATGCCGGCGCGGCTCCCTCTCATGCAGAGGGCCGGGGCAAGGCCGCAAAGCAATCAAGCGATTCCTCAACCGTTTTGCCCGGCTCTGCGAGCCGGAATACATGGTCGGCGCGAATCCGTGCGCAGGGGCGATGGTGACATCGACATCATCATTGACGCTTTCGCCTTCCATCAGTGGCGGCGATGGAGGCGCGCCAGCTGCATACATCAGGCCGATTACGCAGCCGATCGTAGCACCTATTTTTACCGACCAATCGGATTCGCCCCATGCGCTACAGGTGCAAATACTAGAGGAGCACCGCAATCCCAGCGTGGCCATCTGGGACCGGGCTCATGATAAATACGAACCACGCACCGACCGGAGATAGCGACGGATTCGACCGAGTCACACAACATTCCTTCCCAGGGGATGCCGCCGGCGTCGCTGACCGCCTGGCGCATCAAGCCCGGCCTACGGCCAGCCGGAATCGGCCGACTTGGGCTACTCTGAAGCGCCCCAGAACCCTACCGCCTACCGCTCAGACCAGCCGGATGACGGGGACCGCGCCCTGGTGGCGGGGCGAGATCAGTCGCGAACTCGATTCCTGCATCCTGCGCCCTCACCATGCGGTCGTAAGCATCAAGGACAAGGGCTTTGGTTCGGTAACTTCCATGAGCCAACTCGTCAGTCCTCATGACTACCGGGAATGAATTCATTATGTAGGCAATATCCTCACGACTTAGCCCATAGACATGAAAAATAAACGCATCAAGCTCAGCGCGCATGACATCCCGCCGTAGCTGTTCAGCGTGAGTAGATGGGCGGCCGAATCGGTCTGACCTGTGGTTATGCGCTCATACGGTGGGTCGATC
>NZ_JBNCKT010000172.1:0-7862 GCF_049841675.1 Micromonospora sp. DT4 | reverse complement strand
ACGACAGGGGCGGTAAGTCATACCGGGCCGAGCGACCGAGCAGTCCCCGGCTGGGGACGATCAAAAAGGTAACGGGGCTGGCCCGTGCGCGTCGCGTCCGCGGGCAGCTGGCGTGTGGCGTCGCATCCGGGGGCGAGCGGCGTCGCTGCCCGCAGCCGACCGGTCAGGCGGACTGTGCCAGCCAGGCCGCGAGCGTGAGCGGGTCGGCGTCGGGGAGCGTGTGGCTCAGCGCCTGCACCAGCTCGGGCCGGCGGGTCAGCACCCCGGCCGCCGCCGGTTGCCCGGTGTGGCGGGCGGTCAGTGCGAGCCCCACCCAGGCATCGACGTCACCGGGGTCGGCCGCGAGACGGCGGCGGTAACCGGCCAGCGCGTCCTCGGAGTTGCCCGCCGCGTACGCCTGGTCGCTCGGGCTCGACCCGGGCGGCCCGCCGCCACCCAGGAGCCGGTGGCGGACGGCGGCCTCGGGACCGCTGCCCAGGGTGAGAGCGGGACGGGCCGTGGCCGGGACGACCGTCGGCGCCGAGCGGCCGACCTCGGGTGGCACGCCGTGTCGCCACGCGTGCGCCAGGCGGGCCACCTCGTGCGGGTCGGGCAGCAAGTTGGCCAGGCCCCAGCGCACCGTGCCGGCGTCGGCCACGTCCCGCACGGCGGCCTCGACCGGGCCGTCCACCGGGTCGCGCCAGCCGCGCAGCGTGCGCTCCATGTCGGCCACGAACGACCGGCCGGCTTCGGTCAGCTCGGCCGAGCCGGCGAGCTGCCGGACCGCGCGGATGGTCTGCTCCCGCCAGTACGCGTACTCGAACGCGGCCGCGGTGCCCTCGTGCCGTCGGCGACGCCACACCTCGGCCACACCCAGGTGGGCGTACGCGCCTTGGAGCAGCGCGCCGACCGGGCGTGGGTCCAGTCGCCACGGCGCCCGGTAGCGCGCCGGCCCGCCCGCCTGGTAGAGCGGGACCAGGTCGAGTAGCGCGCCGAGTTTGGTGTGCTGCACCTCGTGCACGAGCAGCAGCGCGAGGGTCTGCGCGTCGGCCGGCACGGAGAGCGCGATGGCCCCCAGCGCGTCCCTGCTGGTGGCGCTCACCGGGTTGCCCGAGGGCGGCGGTCGCAGCGGCACGAGTGAGCGCAGCAGACCAGCCAGCGCGTCGGCCTGCGCCGGAAGGTGTTCGCGCAGCCACTGCCCGGCACCGGCGGCGAGACGGTCCAGCCGGGCGGCCCCCGCGTCGTCCAGTCGGGGCGCGGACGGACGGTGGTAGCAGTTGCGCCACGGGTCCTGGTCGTCGACGAGCACCCCGGCCGCGTCGAACGGCACGGTCCTGCGCGCCGGCTGCCAGTCGATTGCGCCGTCACCCGCGTCCAGCAGCCGTCCGTCGCGCGCGTCGACCCGTACCCCGTCGTCGGCCGCGCCGGCGTCGATCCGCAGCGTGCCGGCCTCGCCGCACAGCCGCACCGCGTCGTCGGCGCACAGCCCCGTCGCCGCGCCGACGGTGGGCAGCGCGAGCACACCGTCGGCCGGGCGGGGCAGCATCAGCGTGAACGTCAGGCCGGCGCGGCTCGCCGCGGCCGCGGCGAGCGTCGCGAGGTAGGTGGGGCCGGCCGCGCCGTCGAGCGCGGCGCGGGCCCAACCGGTCACCGGTGGATGCGCCAGCACCTCGGCCACGGTTGCCGGTTTGGCGTGTTCGGCCCGGGTCAGCAGGTCCAGACTCTGCCGGGCGAGCGGCTCGGCGCGGCAGGCGCGGGCCGCGGCGACGGTCAGCAGTCGGCGGCGACCGAGCTGCCCGCCCCGCAACACGGCGATGGTGTCGGCGTCGCCGTGGCCGGTGGCCAGTCCGGCGAGCTGGGCCGCCGTCAGAGGGGCCGTCACGGGTGCGCCGCCGGTACGCTCCGACGACGCAGCGCCTCCAGGTCGGCGGTCACCGTTTCCTGGACGTGCCGGATCAGCCGGAACAGGTCGGCGCAGTAGACCGACGGGTGGCTGAACCCGACGCCGTCGCGGAAGCGGTGCGCGTACAGGCCGCCGCCGCAGACGTCGACGACCGGGCAGGCCCGGCAGGCCGGGGCCAGCGCCGCGATCCCGGTCGGGCGCCCGGCCAGCGACGGATGCCGCAGCGCGTCGTCGAAACTGTGCCGGAAGACGTCGTAGCCGGTCCGCATCGCCGACGCCGTGGTGGTCTTGAGTGTGTCGGTCCCCTCGATGGTGCCGTCGGTCTCGATCGTCATGACATCCGGCTCGGCGACGCCCAGCGCCTGTGTGCCGCTGCGCCCGCCCAGCAGCAGCGCGATCAGCGACTCGAACAGCCGGATGCCGGTCCGCCGGGGCGTCTCGGCGTACCAGCGGTCGAAGACGGCGATCAGCCAGTCCGCGTACGGGGTGGCGGGGTCGTCGGGGTGACGGCCGGGTGGGGGAGCGCTCCAGTTCCCGTGCGGCAGCAGAAGATCCAGCCGGGGCGGGTCGAACTCCCGCAGGCCCTCGTAGACGGCGATCGGGTCGTTGGCCAGGTCGACGGTGCAGAGCAGGCCGGCGTAGCGGGCGCGGTGTTCGGGCCGCGCCAGCAGGCGCAGCGCGGCGGCCACCTCGGTGAAGCTGCCGCGCCCGTCGGCGTGGCGTCGGTGGCGGTCGTTGGCCGTGCGGTCGCCGTCCAGGCTCACGCCGACGTCGATGCCGTGCGTGTGACACAGGTCGAGCGCCGCCTCGTCGAGCAGCAGCCCGTTGGTCTGCATCGCCACGTCGAGTGTGGCCCCTGCGGGCAGCGCGGCGCGCAGCGTGCGTACCGTCCGGTCGAGCACGGCGAGGCCGGCGAGCAGCGGCTCACCACCATGCAGCACCACCCGGACACGGTCGCTGCCGTGTCGGGCCATGTGGGCGGCGAGCCGGTCGGCGACCCGGCGTACGGTGCCGGGGGCCATGATCCGGGGCCGGGCCCGCCAGTCCTGGTCCGCGTGGCGGTAGACGTAGCAGTAGTCGCAGGCCAGGTTGCATCGCGAGTGGACCTTCAGCACCACCTGGCGGACCTGGGGCGCGGCCACGGCAGGACGGTGCCGGGTGGCCGACGGCGGTGCGTCGGCCGGCACGGTCAGAAGCTCGACTCGAACGCCGACACGTCGCCGGGCCGGCCCGGCTCACCCTCGGTGGCCAGCGTGCCCAGCACGTGGGCCAGGACGCCGTCACCCGCCCCGGCCAACAGGTCCGCCAGGGGTACGTCGCCGAGCTGCACCAGAGCGGTGCCGACAGTGCGGGGGATGGGCGGCTGGTCGTGGTCAGCCACCGTGGACCGTCCTTCGGTCGAAGACCGGCACCTGAGTCACCGCTGCGCTCACTCCGCCTTTCTACACCATCGCACCCGACCCGCGAGGGCGCGACACCGTACCCCGTACGCGCTGGCCACCGTGCCGTTACCTGGCGTACGACCGGGGCCGCCCGGCTACCCGGGTCGCGCTCACCCTGCGTCTGCTCGGTGGCCTGCGTGCCGCCGAGATCGCCCGCGCGTTCCCGGTGCCGGAGGCGGCGATGTACACGGACAGCGCCGGCCCGCACCGGTCCGCGCCGACCTGCTGATCCGGCTCGGCCGCGACGCCGAGGCCGTCGAGGCGTACCGGACGGCCGTCGCGTTGACGGACAACGCGGCCGAACGGGCCTTCCTCACCGCGCGGGCGGTCGCGCTGACTACGGGCTGACCGCGCGTTTGCCGATGGCCCCGGCCGGGAAACCGAGCCGCCCGTCGGCCGGGTACCCGCCCGTGGCCACAGCAGCGGATGGAGGCGGCCATGGCGTACCGTCCGACGACCGTCGACACCCGGCCCGACCTCGGCCCCCTCACCCTCGGTGTCGAGGAGGAGTTCCTGCTGCTCGACCCGGACAGCGGCCGGAACCTGCCGGTGGCCGACGAGGTGCTGGCCGCGCTGCGCGGCCGGGCCCGCGACCAGAGCCGCCAGGAGTTCCGGCACAGCATGGTGGAGATGGTCACCCCGGTCTGCGCCGACCTCGGCGAACTGCGTACCCAGTTGGTGGCGCTGCGGCGCTCGGCCGTCGAGGCCGCCGCCGGGGCCGGGGCCCGGCTCGTGGCGGTCGGCGCGACGCCGGTGGCCGAGCCGCACCGGACGGTGCCCGACGAGCCGCGCTACCACGCCATGTCGCGCCGGTACGGTCCGGTGGCGCACGACCCGGCGGTCTGTGGCTGTCACGTGCACGTCGGGCTGCCGGACCGGGAACTGGCCGTGCAGGTCTGCAACCACCTGCGGGTGTGGCTGCCGGTGGTGCAGGCCATCACCGCCAACTCGCCACTGCACGACGGGTACGACACCGGTCACGCCAGCTGGCGGTCGATGCAGCTGGAGCGCTGGCCCAGCATCGGTCCCACCCCGTACTTCGACTCGGTGGCCGACTACGACCGCACTGTCGACGAGCTGATCGCCGCCGGCATCATGCTCGACGCGGCAATGGTCTACTGGTACGCCCGGCCGTCGTCGGCGTACCCGACGGTCGAGGTGCGCGTCGGCGACGTGTGTCCGACCGTGGACGACGCCGTGCTGGTCGCCGCCCTGGTCCGCGGCCTGGTCGCGACCCTCGCCGACGACGTACGCGCCGGGGTGCCCGCCCCGGATGTACGCGACTGTCTCGTCGCCGCGGCGCACTGGCGGGCGGCCCACGACGGTCTCGACGGCGCGCTGGTCGACCTGCGGGCCGGCGGGGCCCGGCCGGCCTGGGACCTGGTCGACGACCTGATGGCGACGATCGCCCCGGCGTTGCTGCGCCACGGTGACCTGGGCTATGTCCTGGCTGAACTGGCCCGACTGCGGCGCGACGGGACCGGCGCGACACGGCAGCGCCGGGTGTTCGGCGAGACGGGCGACCTGCGCGCCGTCATCGACGACCTCGCCGCCCAGACCGCCGCCCACTGACGGGCAGCGCAGGTCGGCGTGCGCCGACCGGGCCCGGGTTGGTGGCTCAGCGGATGTCGTGGGTCTGTAGCCACAGCTCCAGCAGACCCAGCTGCCACAGCTTGTTGCTGCCGGCCGCCGCCTCGGCCCGGTGCGGCTCGGCGAGCAGGCGCGCCACGTACTCGGGACGGAACAGACCGCGCTCACGCGCCACCGGGGCCTGCAACGACTCCGCGACCAGCTCGCGTACCGGCCCGTTCACGTTGCGCAGCGCCGGCACCGGGAAGTAACCCTTCGGCCGGTCGATCACCTCGGCCGGCAGCACCTCCCGGGCCACCTCCTTGAGGACGCCCTTGCCGCCCTGGGCCACCTTGTGCTCCGGGGGGCAGTGCGCGGCGAGCGTGACCAGGTCCTGGTCGAGGAACGGCGTGCGCACCTCCAGTCCCCACGCCATGCTCATGCTGTCCACCCGTTTGACCGGGTCGTCGGGCAGCATCAGGTGGGTGTCCAGGCGCAGCACCGCGTCCAGCGCGGTCTGCGCCCCGGGCGCGCCGAGGTGTCCGGCGAGCAGGTCCCGGCTGGCGTCGTGGTCCAGCGCGTACGCTGGGCCGACGATGGCGCGCAGCTCGTCGTGGTCGCGGTCGAAGAACGCCGCGGCGAACGTCTCGGCGGCGCCGTGCCGGGGAGCGTCGACCAGCGGCTGGTGGTAGCCGTAGCCGGCGAACACCTCGTCGGCACCCTGCCCGGACTGGGCCACCTTCACGTGCTTCGCCACCTGTTCGGAGAGCAGGTGGAAGGCGACGACGTCGTGGCTGCCCATCGGCTCGGTCATGGCCCGCACGGCATTGCGGACGGCGGGCGCCAGGTCGTCGTCGGCGAGCCGGATCCGCTGGTGATCGGTGTCGTACGCGCGGGCCACCAGGTCGGAGTAGTGGAACTCGTCGCCGGACTCGTCGCCGTGGCTGTCGAAGCCGATGCTGAACGTGCGCAGGTGCTCCTGGCCCGCCTCGGCGAGCAGCGCCACGATGAGGCTGGAATCCAGACCACCGGAGAGCAGCACACCGACCGGCACGTCGGCGACGAGCCGCCGGCGTACGGCGGCGCGCAGCGCGTCGCCGATGGCGGCCCGCCAGTCGGCGGCGTCCATCTCGGTGTCGGCCGGTTCCCGTACGTAGTCGGGCTGCCAGTACACCTGCTCCCGGCTGCGCCCGTCGGCCTCGATCACCCGCAGGGTGGCCGGTGGCAGCTTGCGGACGCCGCGCAGCACGGTCCGCGGCGCGGGCACGATCGAGTGCCACGACAGGTAGTGGTGCAGCGCCACCGGGTCGATGCCGGTGTCGACGTCCCCGGCGCGCAGCAGCGCGGGCAGGGTCGAGGCGAACCGGAGTCGCCCGGGGGTCTCGGCGAGGTAGAGCGGTTTGATGCCGAGCCGGTCGCGGGCCAGGACGAGCCGCCGCCGGACCCGGTCGACCAGGCCGATCGCGAACATGCCGACCAGGTGGTCGACGAAGCGTTCACCCCAGTGGGCGTACGCCACCAGGATCACCTCGGTGTCGCTGGTGGAGTGGAAGGCGTACCCGGCGTTGCGTAGTTCCTCGCGCAGCTCCGGGTAGTTGTAGACGCAGCCGTTGAAGACCAGCGCGAGGCCCAGGTCGTCGCGCACCATCGGCTGGCCGCCGGCGTCGGACAGGTCGATGATGGTCAACCGGCGGTGTCCCAGGGCCACCCAGTCGTCGGTCAGCAGGCCCTCGTCGTCCGGGCCGCGCGAGCGCATCGCCTCGGTCATCCGGGTGACCGCTGCCGCGTCGGGCGGTCGGCCGTCGAAGCGCGCCTCCCCGCTGATCCCGCACATATCAGCCGGGGCGGTGCTGGTTCAGGGCGGACATGGCCCTCCTGTCAGGTTTCCCCGACTGGTGGTGGCGGGGCCCGCAGTGGGAGCGGGGCCGCTGGCTACCCGGGCAGGGGGCGGGCAAACGCGCAGGCGCTCCCGCGTCCGGTGGGCCTGCGCGTCCGATTCAGCCTCGCAGGGTGCGCAGGATGCGGGCCAGCTCGGCGCGGTCGGTGCCGGGGAGGTGGCCGAAGAAGCGGTCCGCCTCGGCGCGGCGAGCGGCCCGGATGGCGGCGCTGACCCGGGTGCCCTCGGCGGTCAACGCGACGAGGGTGGCCCGGCGGTCCTTCGCCGCCGACACGGCACACCACCTCCGTCGGGTACCGACACCATGCGCGTTCCCCGGCGAACTGCACCGAGGCTCGGCCGTCGATGACGAGCAGGTCGCCGGGGGAGGGGCGCGCGGTCACCAGTGGCCGGCGTTGTGCTGCTCGTGCGGTGGCCGGCACTCTCGCGCGTGCATGGTCTGCCAGTCGCGCAGCGCCCGTCCGAGCCGGTCGTTCTCGCGGCTGAGCAGCCGTACCGTCTCGTTGAGCATGGTCAGTTCGTCGGCGACGCGGGTCTGGAACTCGCGTACCTCATCGAGGTCGACGCCGCGCCGACGCGCGGCGAACTCGCGGGTCCGCACCTCGTACGGCGTCAAGCGGGCCGGATAGCCGGCGGGGTGGGGCTGGCTTCCGCGATACACCTGAGCCACGACGCTCCTCTCTGCGGGCAGGCGGGATTGCGCAAGGTTTGTTCGATGAGGTCGGGACGGGCACGCGCCCGCCCCGACCGAGGGGATGAGCCGAACTCGTTGCCACGCGAGGATCGGCTTCCGATCAACCATATATGCCTAAGTGGCCACTGCAACGCTTAGTTGTCTGGCCAGTGCGTATCGTGATCATATTGGCGTGCCACGCGAGGAGCGCCATGCCACAGACACCGGACTACATCCGGATCTCGGAAGAGATCATCAGGGACCTGCGCAGCGGGAAGGTCGAGCCAGGCGACAAGTTGCCCTCGATCGCTGACATGTCCGACCGTACGTATTCAGCTTGAGGTAGCCGTTTGAGGCAACCACGGCCCGGTGGTGAACAGCTGTTTGAGGACGTCGAGG
>NZ_JBNCKT010000171.1:0-7933 GCF_049841675.1 Micromonospora sp. DT4 | reverse complement strand
AAGCCGACGCGCGTCCCGCACCGTAACGCCCATACACCCCAAACGATCACAAACCATTTGGGTTACGGGTCAATATGGTGATAAACCGGACGCCCGGTGGGTGGGCGTCCGGTCCGGGCCGTGGGATTCACGCTGTTCAGCCGGAGGGTGGACCGATGACCAAGCACGCCCGCGACGTCGACGACTGCTGAGATGGACTGGGCCGGATGGGCGTTGTTCGGGTTGGTCGCCACCGCGGCGCTCACCGCGGCGATGATCACCGCTCAACTGGCCGGCCTCACCCGACTCGACCTGCCCCTGGTGCTCGGAACCTTCGTCACCCAGGATCCCGACCGGGCCCGGATCGTCGGGTTCTTCCTCCACCTGTGCGCCGGTCAGGGCTTCGCCCTCGGGTACGCGGCCACGTTCGCGTTGTTGTACCGCGCCACCTGGTGGATCGGAGCGTTGCTCGGGATCGTGCACGTCGGGATCGCCCTGACGGTGCTTCTGCCGCTGCTTCCTGGTGTCCACCCACGGATGGCGTCGCAGCGGGCCGGACCGGCCAGCACGGCGGTGTTGGAGCCGCCCGGGCTGTTCGCCCTCAACTACGGCATCCAGACTCCCCTGGTCACGGCTGTCGTCCACGTCGTGTACGGGGTCTGTCTCGGGCTGCTCCTGCAAGCCAGGTGACCGGGTGCTCGCCGGCACGGCTCGTCGAGGAGCGATCGCCTTGACTGGTGAACCACCGATCAGTGACTACGGGCTGCTCGGCGACACGCGCACCGCCGCCCTCGTCGCGAGCGACGGCGCGATGGACTGGCTCTGCGTACCGCGCTTCGACGGGGATCCCCTGTTCGGCAGGCTGGTCGGGGGCCCGGACGCCGGAACGTTCCGGGTCGGCCCGGCCCGGGCGGCCACCGTCGTCGAACGGCGGTACCGGCAGCACACCGCCACCCTGGAGACCACCTGGTCGGTGGGCAGTGCACGGCTCCGCCTGACGGAGGCGATGGTGGCCGAGGTCAGCGGTCGCCTGCTGCCCACGACACTGATCGTGCGACGGCTGTCGGCCGAGCGGGCAGCGGTCGACGCGGTGGTGGAGTTCGATCCCCGCCTGGGCGTACGGCACCGCCGGCCCCGGGTCCAGCACCGGCGGCAGACCCTGGTGTGTGAGTGGGGGGCGCTGGCAATCGCGCTGGACAGCACGCCGGCTTTCAGGATCGATCCGGGTCGGCCCACCTCGGTCACGGTCCGGCCGGGTCATCCCGTCACCCTCGTACTGGCCGTGGCCTACCGCGAACCGGTGATCCACGTCGAGCCGACGGCCGCCTGGGACCTGCTGGTCGAGGACGAGGCCCGCTGGCGGGCCTGGACCGCAGAGATCGACGAGCGGGTGCCATTCCGGGAGCACGTCACACGAAGCCTGCTCACGTTGCGGCTGCTCACCTACTCGCCCTCGGGAGCGCCGGTAGCCGCACCCACCACGTCCCTGCCGGAGGATCCCGGTGGGGAGCGAAACTGGGACTACCGCTACGTCTGGCCCCGTGACGCCAGCATCGGCGTCAGCGCCTTCCTCAGCGTCGGCAAGGGCGACGAGGCCCAGGGTTTCCTCGCCTGGCTGTTGCACGCCAGCCGGTTGCAACGGCCACGCCTGCCGGCGCTGCTCACCCTGCACGGCAGGCACGTACCAACGGAACGGGAACTATCCGCATGGCCCGGCTACCTCGACAGCCGTCCGGTACGCATGGGCAACGCCGCCGCCGGCCAACACCAGCTCGATGGGTACGGCTGGGTGATCGACGCCGCCTGGGCGTTCGCCCAGGCCGGACACCGCCTCTACGCCGAGACGTGGCGGGCGGTGCGCGGATTCGCCGACGTGGTCTCCCGGTGTTGGCCGGAGCCGGACGCTGGCATCTGGGAGATACGCGAGCCTGCCCAACACGTCCACTCCAAGCTCATGGGCTGGCTCGCGCTGGACCGTGCCCTGGCCATCGCCGACACGCACCGCCTGTCGGACCGTCAACGTCGGCGCTGGCAGCGATCCCGGGACGCCATCGCCGCCGAGGTCCGGATGCGCGGCTTCGACCCGACGGCGGCCAGCTACGTCCGCAGCTACGCAAACCAGGATCTCGACGCGGCCCTGCTCGTCCTGCCGCTGCTCGACATGGACCCGGCCGACTCACTGGGGGTACGGGGCACCATCGACGCCATCCGGGACCGGCTGTCCGCCGGCGGTCCACTGCTCTACCGCTACCCACCCGGGCGTGACGGCCTCCCCGGCACCGAGGGCGCGTTCCTGCCCTGCTCGTTCTGGCTTGTTCAGGCCCTTGCCCGCACCGGACGTCGCCGCGAGGCCGTCGAGCTGTTCCAGGCCATGGTCGACCACGCGAGTCCACTCGGCCTGTACGCCGAAGAGATGGACCCGGCGACGGGCGCCCACCTCGGCAACTTTCCCCAGACGCTGACTCACGCCGCGCTCGTCCAAGCCGCTCTCGCCATCCGCGACGCCCCCGCTGGTGATCCCGGGTCTGCCTGAGCGCCGGTCCCGCTCGTGCGAGTAGCGTTCCGATCATGACTTCCGGGCCTTGCTGACGCGCTCCGATCCCGGCGTGCGGGCCGATGCGGTCGATGCCTCTCGGGCCTTGGGGGCCGCGCCGACGCCGGGTGAGGTGGCGACCATGCTGGTGGCTCTGGGGCCGCTGGGCGTCCGCGCCGTCCGACGACGACACCGCCGAGCCGGTCGAGGATGAGTGGGTGCCGTTCCTCAGCGGCGACGTCGGCGGTTACGCGGCGCTGGCCGTACGGCAGCTCGGCCCGGAGCACACGGACCGTGCCTTCGACGCGCTGCTCGACCGGCTACCCACCGTGGACGGCGACCGGTCGCTGACGCTACTCGGCGCGGCACTGCGGCTCGCGTTCCCGGGCGGCCCGCCGACGGCAGGGGCGCCGGTCGAAACGTTGACGCCCCGGCAGCGGCGGCTCGCCGAGGCCCTGGGCAGCTCCACCGAGCCGTGGCTGATCGACGGGCAGGAGTTCGGCAACGCGGCCGAACTGCTCAGCGGGTACGGCCTCCCGCAGAGCAGGGCGGCGGTGCACGGCTACCTCGCCCGCACCCCGTAGCGACACGTCACCGGCAGCCCGTCGATCGCCACTCTGGGTGACCTCGGCGCGGGCGGGTAGCGCGACGAGCGTGATGACTGTGAGGCATCAAGATGACTGTGAGGCATCACGCTCACCGGGACATCCGCCTCCGACCCACCGAACACGGCTCACCCACCGCGCCAGCCGCCGCCCTCGATCCGGAACTCCCGAGCCCTCCGACGTACCGTGAAATCGTGCCGACGAGAGACGTACTCACCAAAGCTGACCTCGCCGAACTGCGCCGCACGGCCCTCGGGACGGCCGACCCGCTCGGTGTCGCGGCCGACATCGCCGACGCGGTCGAGCAGGGCCGGCTGGCGGATCCGGACGACGCCGGGGAAGCCCTGACCCTGGCCGCCGAGGTCGCCCGGATCCGGGCCAGGACCGAGGCCGCCCTGCGGTACGCGGACCAGGCGCTGGCGGCGTACCCCTCGGTCGACGACCCCCGGGCGGGCGTGGCCCGCGCGCTGCGGGCCGGGTGATGTTCGAGGCCGGCGGCCGTGACGACGAGGCGATGGCGGAGCTGACCGCGCTGCGTCCGCTGCTGCTCACGCAGCCCGACGTGCCCGCTACTCGGCCAAGGCGTCGGCGCGGCTCGCCGCCCGGGTGCCCTGGCGCCGCCCGAGCGCAACGACGCCTGCTGGTGCGGGTCGGGCCTGAAGTACAAGAGGGACTGCCTGCCGCGGTCGCGGAGCTGAGCGTTGGCTCTGGGCTCGCTCAGCCAGTACCGATAGCCTCCATGCCTGGATCATCGAGATCCGCCATGGCCGGAGGAGTCGCCGAATGTTCGAAGAGTTCCAGGGCATCCCCGCCCACCCTCTCGTGCTGCACGCCGCGGTCGTGTTCGTGCCGCTGCTGGCGCTCCTGGCGATCGCGTACGCGCTCGTCGCGCCGATCCGCCCGCACACGCGCTGGGTGCTCGGATTGCTCGCGGTGGGCGCGCCGATCTGCGCGCTGCTGGCGAAGCTCACCGGGGACGCCTTCTTCGAGCGGCTGCGCTCGGCGAACCGGGTCACGCCCGAGTTCGTGCCCAAGCTGGAGGCACACCAGGAGTTCGGTGACATGACCCTGTACGCGACGATCGGGCTGGCGGTCGTGGCACTGGCCCTGGTCCGCTTCGTCCTGCCGCGCGCCACCGAGGGCGTACCCGCCAATCGGGCGGTGACCGTGACGTTGCAGGTGCTGTCGGTGGTCGGTGCCGGCATCGCCGTGTACTACGTGGTCCGCACCGGCGACTCGGGCGCGAAGGTCGTCTGGGAAGGTCAGTGACGAGCAGCGGGGGCACGGTCCGACCGGAGTCGGGCCGCACCCCCGCGGTGACGGTCAGCCGGCGTGGTACGCCCGGATGACGGTCTGCTCGATGCCGCTACCGCCGTTGCCGGCGGCCTTCACCCGCAGCGAGACGGCCTGCCCCGAGGCGACCTTCGGCAGGTCGAACCGGTAGCCGTCACCGCTGCCGGTGACCCGGGTCGCCGTCCAGGTGACGCCGTCGTCGGTCGAGGTCCACACCTGCATCGACGTCACCTTCTGTTCCTTGACGCCGTGCGCCTGCCGGACGGCCAGCTCCGCGGTTCCGCCGACGGGGTGGTTGTCGTGGTCCATCGGCAGCGTGTAGTCGACCGCGAGCAGCGGCAACGGCACGCTGCCGGTCCCGTCCGGCCCGGCGGACCGGAACGTCCAGGACGTGTTGACCTTCGTGGAGATCGGCAGGATGAGGCTGGTGTCGACGTCGAGGGTCAGCCGGTAGTCGGCCATCGACTGCGGCACCGTGAAGTCACCGAACGGGCCCTGCTTCTGCTCCAGCAGCTTGCCGTCGCGGTACAGCGACAGCGTGCGCTTCACGCCGACGGACTCACCCTGGAGGCAGTCGGCGCGCTGGTGCCGGTCGGTCAGCGACACCATGTCGACGTGCAGGTTGCCCCGGGTCCGCGACGGCGCGGAGGTGCAGCTCCAGCCATCGCCGGCCGGGTCGTCGTACCAGTCGGAGTGCAGCGGCTGCCGCGCCCAGACCTCGGACTGCCGACTGCCCGGCAGGAACTGACGCGGCGCCTCCATGGCCGGCAGCCCGCCGTAGACGCCCTCGTCGGCCCAGACGATCTCCGGCGAGAGGTAGGACGTCCGGTTCGGCGGCATGGGGCCCTCGTACGTCTGGGTCACCGGCACCCCGTCGGGTGTCGAGCCCACCCGGACGAGCTGGGTGAACATCTCCGGTGAGTCGGTCTGGTGGAACCGCTCGTCGAGGCGGGCCAGCCGTGCCTGCTCCGCCCTGTTCACCCGGAACGACGGGTCGGCCGGCACGCCGTCGGCGTACTCGTGCACGATGTTGTAGCGGTACGGCTCCGCGGTGCCGGCCGGCGAGTCCATGTTGACGGCCGCCCAGGTGCGCCGCGATCCGATGGTGGGCTTCGGGACCGCCATGCTGCGGATCGACGTCGCCACACCGAACCCGCTGATCTGGTGCCACCACGGCAGGCCGTTCACCGCGGTCTGGAAGGTGGTGAGGTCGGTCCGGGTGGTCTTGGTGGCCGCCCCGTCGACGGTCGCCGTGACCGGCCGGGCCTGCGCCGGGTCGAGGGTCACGCTCCGGGCGGCGTGTACGTCCAGGTCACCCGCCGCGGTGAGGGTGCTCTCCTGCACGTCGCTGTCGACGTAGTAGGCGACCGACGCGCCGAGCACCGAGTACCGTCCGGCCGGCACCCGCAGGGTGAAGGTTTTCCCGGGCGTGCCGCCGCCCCCGCCGTAGAACAGCAGGGGGTCGGTGAGGTTGGCGACCATGAGGTTGATCCAGCTGTCCGCGCCGTCCCGCAGGCCGGGCATCGGCTTGGTGTGGATCGTCAGGTCGTAGCTGGGCTGCTCGACGTAGAAGCTCACCGGGGTGGACGCGACCAGGTTGCGTCCGGTGCGGGCGGTGACGGTGGCCAGGTAGAGGCCCGGCCGGTTGGCCAGCGCCTTGCGGTTGATCCGCAGGGTCGCCGCCGCCGTCGCGCCCCGCTTGAGGGTCACCCGGGTCGTCGACAGCGACGCCGCGCCGCGCGGCACGGGCTGGCCGTCGTGGTTGACGATCGACACGTCGAGGTCGAGGACCGTCGTGGCCGGGGTGGACCCGCCGGTCCAGCTCAGCTTCGTCTCGCTGGTCCCGGACTGCGGGTACGCGAACGTGCCGAGGTTGACCACCGGCTGGTCGCTGGTCGGGCCGCCGAGGGCACGGGCCGCGTTGAGGCGGCCGGCCCCGATGGCGTACGGGTCGATGCCGGTCAGGGGGTCGGAGGCGCCGACGAGGGCGGCCTTGATCTTCTCGCCGGTCCAGTCGGGGTGCCGCTGGACGAGCAGCGCGGCGGCGCCCGCCACGTGCGGGGACGCCATCGACGTGCCGCTGAGCGATTCGTAGTACTCGTCGATCGGGTCCTGGAGGTTGGTGCCGGCGGCGCGGGCCGCGACGATGTCGACGCCGGGCGCGACCAGTTCCGGCTTGGCCGCGTGGTTGTTGATCAGCGGTCCTCGGCTGGAGAAGTCGGCGAGCTTGTCGTCGCGGTCGACGGCCCCGACGGTGAGCGCGGTGGCGGCCGACCCGGGCGAGGAGATCTGCGCGCCGCTGTTGCCGGCGGCGATGACGAACAGCGTGCCGGTCTGCTTGCTCAGGGCGTCGACGGCGAGCGAGAGCGGGTCGCTGCCGTCGTCGGCCGCACTGCCGCCGAGGCTCATGTTGATGACGTCGGCCCGGGTGGACGCCCACTCCATGGCGGCGATGATGCCCGAATCCTCGCCGTACCCGTGGTCGTCGAGGACCTTGCCGATCACGAGCTTGGCGTCGGGCGCGACGCCACGGCGCTGACCGTTGGCGGCCGCGCCGGTGCCGACGATGGTCGAGGCGACATGCGTACCGTGGCCGTTGTGGTCGACGGCGTCACCGTCCTCGGCGGTGAAGTCGGCCCGCTCGGCGACCCGCCCGGCCAGGTCCGGGTGGCTGAAGTCGACGCCGGTGTCGAGCACCGCGACGCGGGCGCCCTTGCCGGTGTAGCCGGCCTTCCAGGCGTCGGGCGCGTCGATCTGGGTCAGGTTACGGTCCAGGCCGGCGGGCTTCGCGCCGGCGGGCAGGGCGGTGGCGCGGACCTTGCGGTCGAGCCAGACCTTCTTCGCCCCGGCGAGCAGCGAGTTCGTCGCGAGCTTCGCGGTGGCCGGGTTCTTCTTGGGTACGTGTCCGGCCACGGCACCGATGCTGGAGAGCGTCTGCACGTCGGCGAGCGCGGCCACCCGGGCGGAGGCGGTGGCGGGCTGCACGATGACGGGCAGCTCGGTGGTGTTCTCGTCGTCGTACCCGTCGGCGATCAGCGCGGTGACGTCGAACAGGTCGGGGTCGAGGACCAAGCCGATCTGGGACTCGACGCGGGCGGGGACGACGTGCAGGTGACCGTCCGGGCCGCAGCTCTGCCGGATCACCCCGTTCGTCTCGGCCGGTCGGATGGTGGCCTGCGGGCATCCCTGCCCGGTGCTCCGCACGGTCACCACGTCCCCAGTCAGCAGGGTGACGGTGTGCGTCTTCCCGTCGGCGGAGGTGCGGGGTGTGCCGGTGCCGGCGATACCGCCGGGGCCGGCTGCGGCGGTGCCGCCCGGTACGGCGGTCAACGCCGTGGCCGTAACGGCGACGGCCAACAGCCAGCGTCTTTTCCTGAGCATTTCGCTCCTGTCTGATGTGGACATATGCGCCTCTTGGGCGACATGTTGCAAGATCATATGTCTGATATTTGACCCGTAAGGCAAATAGTTGATGGTCAGGAGGCGGCGTAGCGGACTTCGGGCTTGCGGAACAAGGATTTCA
>NZ_JBNCKT010000170.1:0-8043 GCF_049841675.1 Micromonospora sp. DT4 | reverse complement strand
ACGGACCGCAACCACCAACCAGCACCGAATCTTCGCGCACCATGGTGCGCCTCGATGACGGCGCCGTGTTGCTGACCCGCGGAGTCCGCGCCGCATCCTCCGGCGTCGCCGATACCACTACTTCACCGATCGAGCACGATCGTGCGGCCGTGCACGGCCGCACGGGCTCAGGTCGGCGGGGCGCCGGGCGGGATGAAGGGGAGGCCCGTGGGTGCGCCGGTCTCGATGAGACGCCAGAGGGCGTCGGTGTCGAGGTGCTCCTCGACGAGGTCGCCGAGCAGATCGAGCGAGCGTTCCCGGGCGGCGGCGAAGCTGGTGGTCGGCGCGACCCGGAATCCTCTACGCCCGGCCAGCCGCGCCGCCTCGGTGAGGAACCAGCGGCGGAAGCCGTCGGACTCGAACGCCCCGTGCCAGTGCGTGCCGTGCACCGCGCCGAGCACCGCGCCCTCGCCCGCGCCGTCGGCCCCGGTCAGCAGCGGAGTCAGGCCCGGGTCGGTCTGCGAGACGAACCCGTGGTGGATCTCGTAGCCGCGGACCGTCACGTCGCCGGGGCCGATGCCTACCGACTGCCGGACGGTCTTGCGGGGATCAAAGGTGATCTCGATGGGCAGCAGGTCGAGCCCGGGCACACTGCCCTGCCGGCTCTCGACCGGGTCGTGGATGGCCCGGCCGAGCATCTGGAAGCCGCCGCAGAGGCCGAGCAGCGGCTTGCCGGCTGCCGCGTGGGCGGCGACCGCGTCGGCGAGGCCCGTATCGCGTAGCCAGGCGAGGTCCGCGACCGTCGACTTCGAGCCGGGCAGGATGATCAGGTCGGCGGAGGCCAGTTCGGCCGGTTCGACGGTGAGGCGTACGCGGACACCCGGCTCGGTGGCGAGCGCCTCCACGTCGGTGGCGTTGCTGATGCGGGGCAGCCGAACCACGGCCACGTCCAGCCATTCGGTGCCGTGTGGGGCGGCGGGGCGGCCGAGCAACCGGCCGTAGGCGAGCGAGTCCTCCGCGTCCAGCCACAGGTCGAGCGACCAGGGCAGCACCCCGTACGTGGGACGGCCGGTCACGTGCCGCAGCATGTCCAGGCCCGGCCGGAGCAGACCGAGGTCCCCCCGGAACTTGTTGATCACAAAGCCGGCGACGAGCGCCTGGTCGGCCGGGTCGAGCAGGGCCACCGTGCCGAACATCGACGCGAAGACGCCGCCCCGGTCGATGTCGCCGACCACGATGGCGGGCAGGTTGGCGTGCCGGGCAAGCCCCATGTTGACGTAGTCCCCGGCCCGCAGGTTGATCTCCGCCGGGCTGCCCGCGCCCTCACAGATGACCACGTCGTACGCGGCGCGCAGCTCGGCCAGCGCCGCGTACGCGGTCTCGGCGAGCCGGGGCCGCAACTGCCGGAAGGTGCCGGCGGTGATCGTGTCGACCGCTTCGCCGAGGAGAACCACCTGACTGGCGAGATCACTGCCCGGCTTGAGCAGCACCGGATTGAAGCGCAGGTCTGGTGCGAGCCCGCACGCGGCGGCCTGCATGGCCTGGGCGCGGCCGATCTCCCCACCACGTCCGTCCGGCCCGACGACGACGGCCGAGTTGTTCGACATGTTCTGCGCCTTGAACGGCGCCACCTTCACGCCCCGCCGGTGCAGCCAACGGCAGATGCCGGCGGTGAGCACGCTCTTGCCGGCGTCCGAGGTGGTGCCGGCGACCAGCAGTCCGCCGCTCATCGCCCGCTCCTTCGCCCGGCCGGTGCGGCCCGCAGGCCCGGCTCGGCTGCTGCGGCTTGCACGCCACGCCCTGCCCCGGCGGCCCGCAGGCTCCGCTCCTCTGCTGCGGCCCACAGGCCCTGCCCTGCCGCGCGCAGACTCCGCCGCGCGAGCGCGCCGGTCAGGCGGCCGACCGTCACCGGGTAGGCGGCGGCCACCCCGAGGGCGGCCAGGCCGACAGCGCCGGAGATGCGCGCGGCCCGCTTGAGGTGTCGTGCCTCGGGACGGGGGCCGTCACCCAGGAACGGGCGGACCTCGGAGCGCCCGAAGTACATGTTGCGGCCACCGAGGCGGACGCCGAGCGCCCCGGCCATCGCCGCTTCGCACTGGCCGGCATTGGGGCTGGGGTGGTCGTTGCGGTCCCGCCGCCACACCCGCCAGGCCCGGTCCCGGTCGCCGTTCGCGACCGGCGCGACGGCGATGGTGAGGAGCCCGGTCAGCCGGGACGGCACGAGGTTGAGCAGGTCGTCAAGCCGGGCTGCCGGGGTGCCGAACCGCGCGTAGCGCTCCGATCGGTGCCCGACCATCGCGTCCAGGGTGTTCGCGGCGCGGTAGCCCAGCAGCCCGGGCAGGCCGGCGACCGCGCCCCAGAGCAGCGGGGCGACCACCGCGTCGGAGGTGTTCTCCGCGACCGACTCGACGGTGGCGCGGGCCAACTCCGACTCGTCCAGGGTCGACGGGTCCCGGCCGCAGAGGTTGCCGAGGCGTCGCCGGGCGGCGGGCAGGTCACCGTCGCGCAGCGTGCGACCCATGGCGGCGGCCTCGCGCCGCAGCGTACGACCGCCCAGCACGGTCCAGGTGCCGGCGGCGACGAGGACCGCGCGGCTCACCGGCCGGTGCCGGGTGACCGCCGCGGCGACTGCCCCGAGCACCACGGGCCCGCCGACCGCCAGCGCCGTGAACACCGCGCCGGCTGTCCGGTCCGGCCGGTGCAGGCGATGCTCCAGAGCGCCGGCCACCCGGCCGAACCCGGCTACCGGGTGCCACCGACGGGGGTCGCCGAGCAGCCTGTCCAGCGCGTAACCGGCCACCAGGCCCACCGCGTTCGCCACCGGCGCTGTCTGCCGCACGCGTACCACCCCCCGGCCGGCCAGCCTAGACGAGCGCCGCATGAGCCAGCGGCGCCTGCCGTACTCCAGCGGAACCTCCGCTGGCCGATCCGCTCACGCGGGGTGACGACGCCGACCACGCCGCCACCCCGCCCCCGTCGTGCCGCCGGTGCGAACGTCGCCGGCACCGACCTCAGGCAGCCGCGCTGCCGCTTTGGGACCGGACGGTCACGCCGGCTGCGGAACCCGACCCCGGCCGCGCCGCCCCCGACCGGAAGGCGGACCATCCGGCCGGCCCTCGTCGGGCACCGGCCCCAACTCGTCGTCGGGGTCGTCCTCCGGGTCGACGTCGTCCGCCGCCGCACGGGTCAGCTCGTCGTCGTCCAGGGCCACGGGAACACCACCGATGTCACCGAGGGTGACATCGTCGAGCGGGCGGTGGCCCAGCGGACTGGTACGTGGTGAGGCGTACTCGGGGAGTTCGAAATCGTCATCGAGCGGGCCGTCGTCGGGCAGCGTCGGCGCCTCCTCGGCGGGTACCGGCTCGGTGGGCTCGCCATGCACGCGGCTCTCGGTGGCCGCGTCCTCGACGGCGCTGGTGGTCATGGTGGGCCGGTTGCGCAGGAAGCGGGCCCGCCCCCGGGACAGGTCGTGGCCGACGGCGACCGCCTCCAACTCGTAGAGGGTGCGGTGGTTGCCGGCCTCGTCGGTCCAGTCGCGGGTGTAGAGCCGACCGCAGACCACCACCGGGTCGCCGACCATCACCGACGCGGCCACGCCCTCGGCGAGCTTGCGCCAGCAGTTGACGCGGACGCGCAGCGAGTTGCCGTCGACCCACCGGCCGCTGTCGCGGTCGAGTCGCCGGGCGGTGGAGGCGACCTTGAAGTTGGCCACCAGGGTGTTGCTCTGGGTCCGCCGCCACTCGGGCGCCGTCAGAATGTTGCCGACGATCGTGACGTACGTGTCGAACATCGTCCCTCCAGGGGATCGGGGGTCTGCCAGCGCGAGTCGACTCGGCATCGAGCCTGTGCGATGTCGACGGCCACCGCCAGCGCCGCCACCCGAACCTGTGGACAACGGGCCACCTGTGGACAACGCCCTGATCAAGCCCCTGTTGTGGTACGGCCGACCCATCCGAGCGGCCAATGGCGGTTCCGGAGCCGCCCGAACTGGGTATGGATTTGATCAACGCACCACCGACAAGCTCCACGTCGACGAGAGGTCAGCACCATGATGATCACTACTTTCGGCTCCGCGACCGCTTCCGAGGTACGGCGATGAGCGCCGTGGCGAACCCGGCGACCGTGGGCGAGTGCCTGCGGGTCGGCGCGGGGTTCTCCCAGGGCGACCGCAACTGGATCGCCGAGCAGTTCGCCACCCTCGACGCCCGGTTGGCCGGCTTCCACGCCGACGCTACCGAGCTGGAGGTGTCGGTGAAGGAACGGGAGGCCCGGGGTCAGAAGGTCACCCTGGAATGCTGGATCGCCGGCCGTCAGAAGATCGTCACCACCTCCACCGAGGAAGACCTGCACGCCGCCCTCAACAACGTCCGCGACGACCTGCGCCGAAAGCTCAACGACGCCAAGACCCGGCAGGAACCACGCAACAACAAGCACCTGCGGGACATCCCGCAGCCGCAGGGCGAGATTGACCCGATCGACGAGGACCCGGCCCGCGCCGACACGGAAACGGTCTGACCCCCGCGCCCCCTGTCTCCTCTGGACCCGGTTGATCATGGAGTTGTGGTGGTCGTAAGACCCGCTAAATCCCTTTCACGGGGCACCACAACTCCATGATCGACGCGGCGGGGCGAGGCGGCAGGCGAGGCCGGGCGGCAGGCGAGGCCGGGTGGCAGGCGAGGCTGGGTGGCAGGCGAGGCAGGCGGCAGGCGGGACGGGAGCGGCGCCGTGTCAGGGTAGGCGGGGCTACCGCTGGGTAGGCCCGTCGGCGTAGCGTCGCGGGCGTGGAACCGGACGTGTTGGGGCCGCCGTACGAGCGGCAGACGATCGACCTGGGCACCGACGACGAAGGCCCCGTTGTCGCGACCCTGGTCCGGCGGCGGGCCGAGCGTCCCACCGGACGAGCGGTGCTCTACGTGCACGGCTTCGTCGACTACTTCTTCCAGACCCACCTGGCCGACTTCTTCGCCGAGCGCGGCTGGGACTTCTACGCCCTCGACCTGCGCAAGTACGGCCGTAGCCTGCTCCCGCACCAGACGCCGAACTTCTGCCGCGACATCAGCGACTACTTCCCCGAGCTGGACGCCGCCGCCGAGATCATCCGAGGCGAGGACGGGCACGACACCCTGCTGGTGATGGGCCACTCCACCGGCGGCTTGATCATCTCACTCTGGGCGGATGCCCGCCGCGACACCGGCATCATCGACGGCCTGGTCCTCAACAGCCCCTTCTTCGATCTCAACGCCCCCTGGGCGGTCCGTCGACCCCTCGCGGCCGCCGTCGCCCGGCTGGGCCGCAGGGCGCCGCACCGCATCCTGCCGCTCGGCCTAGGCACGGTGTACGGCGAGAGCCTGCACGCCGACCACCGCGGCGAGTGGACCTATGACCTGGCGTGGAAGCCGCTGGCCGGGTTCCCGGTGCGGGCCGGCTGGGTGAACGCGATCCGCACCGGTCAGCGTCATCTGCGCGCCGGCCTGGACATCCCGGTGCCGGTGCTGCTGGCCTGCTCGACCCGCTCCTTCCGGGGCACGAAGTGGCACGACAACGCGACCCTGGCGGACGCGGTGCTGGACGTCGAGCACATGGTGAAGTACGCGCCCCGCCTCGGCCAGCACGTCACGCTGGCCCGCTTCGACGGCGGGTTGCACGACCTCACGCTCTCCGGGCCGGCGGTACGCGCGAAGGTCTTCGACGAGGTGGGCCGCTGGGCCGAGGCGTTCCTGGCCGCCGGCCCCACCGCCCCGGCCGACGACGACGCCGACGCCGATACCGATACCGATGCGCCCACGCTGCCGCGGAGTCGCCGCCCGACGACCGGCCGCGCCGAGGCGACGGCAGTCGGCGACTGATCCCACTTCAGGTCAGGAGAACGGCCACGCCGAGCCGACGGCGCTCGTGCGACTGATCCGTCCCCGCTCGGCCGACTGGCAGCGCCGAAGCGACGGCGGTCCGCGACTGCCCCACAGCGGCGGCGCGAGCAGGATTCAGGCGTCGCCGTGTGCGGCCGACAGGGCGGCGCCGATCCGGTCGAAGGTCGCCACCGGGTGCCCGTCGACGCCGGGCAGCACCAGTCCGAGGCAGTACAGCGACACGTCGCCGGCGACGTCAGCCTGGACGACGAAGACGGGCGCGCCGACGTACCCCGGGGGTAGTTCCGTGGTGATCCGCACGTCGTCCCCGTCGCGGACGACGCGCTCGATCGCCACCTCCAGGGGGCGGGAGCCGTCGTCGCGTACCCCATGGGCCAGCACGAAGGCGGAACTGGCGTCGGCGTCGAGGTCGGCGACGGCCTCGGGCCCGGCGGCGATCCCCGCCGGCACCGGCTGCACGCGCCACCGCCAGCCGCCGTCGCCGGCGTAGCGGTGCAGGCCTGCGGTCGGCAGCACCGCGACCCCGTCGCCCGGAAAACGGGCCCAACCGGGCACGATGTCGGCCGCCGCGACGGCGTCCGGCGCGACGCCGGCCGGCTCGGTGACGCTCGCCCGCAGGCCCAGCTCACCGCCGGCCGCACCGACGAGGTCGGCCGCCGTCAGCAGCGCCTCCCCCACCGGGTCGTCGCCACCCTGGAAGAAGAAGGCGGTGCCGTGGGCGTCGGCCGTCCGGTAGGGCAGGATGGCCCGGCCGACGACCTGGCACAGCTCGTAGGCGACGCTGCTCTCGGCGTCGGGGTCCAGCAACACCAGCCGAGGGTACGGGCCGACGGCCGGCCTCTTCGCGGGAACCCGGATGCCGGACGGGGACTCTCCGTGAGACCCTGCTCGCCGACGTGGACGCGGCACCCATCGACCCGGCGCGCGGCGGGTCGGCGGTACCCTTCTGGCGCGACTTCCACGCCGCGCGCCCGTAGCTCAGCGGATAGAGCAGGGGACTTCTAATCCCAAGGCCGCAGGTTCGAATCCTGCCGGGCGCACCTTCACGCAGCAGGCTTGACCTGCTGCTTCTTTCCCTTTTTGCGATCTTGCTGATTGCCGTCTTTCGATCGCTTGTCCCCACGTGAGCCCGAGGTGAGCCCGGGAGTGCGCTTGGTACCCCGACCAGAGATCAGGCGAGCCGTCGCTTCGGCGGCTTCCAAGGCCAGTTCGGGCAGGACAGCCAGTTGGCTGTTGCCAGTTGGCCTCTTGCCGGTATCGGTCAACCGGAAGGCCCCCACGATCCGACGACACTCACCAGCGACCGGCCGCCCACAGCACGACCAGCGCGGTAGGTTCGTGCCGTGCTTCCGATGACTCTGCAAGAGATCACGGCCGCCGTTGGTGGAGCCGTCCACGACGCTCCCGACACGGTGACGATCACCGCCCCGGTCGTGTTCGACAGCCGGCGGATTGAGCCGGGCGGGATGTTCGTTGCACTGCCCGGTGGGCGCGTCGACGGACACGACTACGCCGCCCAGGCGATCGAGGCCGGCGCGGCGGCCGTGCTGGCGTCACGACCGGTCGGCGTTCCGGCGGTGATCGTCGAGGACGTACCCACCGCCTACGGACGCATCGCCCGCGTGGTCGTGGACCGGCTCCCGCAGACCACGGTGATCGGTGTGACCGGCTCGGTAGGCAAGACGTCAACCAAGGACATCCTTGCCCAAGTGCTTCCCGCCTGGGGCGAGACGGTTGCTACCCGGGCGTCCAACAACAACGGGCTTGGGTTGCCGTACACGGTCACCCGCGCCACTGCCAACACCCGTTATCTCGTCTTGGAGATGGGCGCACGCGGGATCGGGCACGTGGCCTACCTGACTGGGATCGCCCCGCTCACCGTCAGCGTCGTTACCCGCGTCGGGCACGCGCACCTTGGCGAGTTCGGTTCGGTGGCAAACATCGCCCAGGCCAAGGGCGAGATCATGGAAGCCCTGCCAGACGCATGCGACGGCGGATTGGCGGTGCTCAACGCCGACGATGAGTTGGTCGCCGCGATGGCGAGCCGCACCCGCGCCCGCGTGCTCACCTACGGGATCGAGAGCCCGGCGGACGTGCGGGCCGAGAACGTGACATTGGACGAGCTAGGCCGTGTCTTGTGGATCAGGTTTCGCGGGCGAGGTCGCGGAGCCAGATCTTGATGGTGGCGATGTCGATG
>NZ_JBNCKT010000169.1:0-8064 GCF_049841675.1 Micromonospora sp. DT4 | reverse complement strand
ACCCACAACCCCGCCCGCACCCACACCACACCAAACTCCGGACAACCCACCCCAACACCCACCACAACCCACACCCCTCACCACGAACCAACCAACCAACCAACCACAGAAAACCACGACACCCACAGCGCAGGCGAGAGCGTCAATGCCTTTCCCTTCGCAACGTGGAAGCCAGAACTTTGAGCGATAGAGGTTCATGGATTAGATGAGACGCCGGTCCGATTCGGAATTCCGCGCGGGCGCGGTCCGGATCGTGCGGTAGACCGGGAAGCCGATCACGCCTGGTGGCACGTGATCTGGGGAATCAACAGCGACACCCTGGCCAACCGGGCGGCGGTTCGGCGATCGGTGTCCAGGACGTCGACATCGAACTCGACCTGGACCGTGCTCCGGACGACCGGCCCGCGTCCTCGTCCGGCCCGGTGCCTTGGCTGGTCACCACCGGCGTCACCGTGCTCGCGCGGCGCTCGGGCTCACCCTGGCACTGCGGTCCGGCTCCACACCTGTCTGCGCGTCCCGGGAGGCGTTCGCCCGGATCGCCGACCCGGTTGAGGGCCTCGTCCGGGTCGCCTACCGCGCGGTGGTCAACCCGCCGCTGCCCGGCCCGCTGACGTTCCGGATCAAGGAGGGCGCGTCGCAGTTCTGGTTCGCCGTCCGGGTCGGCAACCACGGCAACCCTCTGCGCGCCGTGGGGGTGCGGCAGGACGCCAGCGGCCCGTGGCGCGCCACGGCGTGGCAGGACTACAACTACTGACTGCTGGCCTCCGGGGCGGGTGCCGGCCGTTGCCACGACCTTGCGTCTGCCCGTCCGCCCGCCCCGGCGGTACGCCGACGCCGGTCCGCCGCCCTGCCAAGGTGGCCGAGGCGTGCGCGCTGGCCTCCCCGGTCGGCGACGGGCCTTCCACCCGACCGGCCGGGGCGACCGTGCGCTGGTGCGGCTGAGCCGTTCGCGGTGGCGACGGACCTGGTGGCAACTGGGCCTGGTTACGGCCGGCTTGGTACGGCCGGCCTGGTTACGGCCGGCCGGTGGCGGCCCGGTTCTGTCGGCGGCCCAGCCTGGTGGCGGCTGACCGCTCAGTCGGTCGGCGTCAGGTCGAGCCACATGAGGATCTCGTCGCGGTCGTCGCCCGGTGCCACCCGCAGCGCGCCCGGCAGGCGGCCGATCTCCCGGTACCCGAGGCGGCGGTAGAACCCGTCCAACCCCAGCCCGTCGCGCACCGTCACGTGCAGTGCCTCGTGGCCCATCGTGCGGCCCAGCCGGGCGGCCTCGCGCATCAGCGCCGACCCGTAGCCCGTGCCCTGGGTGTCCGGGTGGACCATCACCCGCTTCAGCACACACCAGTGCGCCTTGAGGCCGAACCGGTTGTCGCAGAAGATCAGCACCGCGACGGGTCGGTCACCGTCGTACCCGACCAGGAGCCGGTCCGGCCCGTCGACGATGCCCGCGAACGTCGGGTCGGCGATCGTACGGACGTCGGTGGCGGTGACCGGCGGGACGAAGCCGACCGCGCCGCCGGCGTTGCTGACGTCCACCCAGAGGGCGACGATCTCGGCGCGCAGCCGCGGGGTCAGTTCGGGATCCAGGACGAAGCGCAGAGTCACGGCGCCCATCCTGCCCGCTGAGTGGGGTCGAACCGGACGACCGTGATGCGTACGACAGCCGATCTGTTGTGGGGCCGACGGGATTCGAACCCGCACTGGTGCGGACCTAAACCGCATGCCTCCTGCCGTTGGGCTACGGCCCCTTGCAACTGAACTCCACCAGCGTCCACGGCCATTCTGGTCGACGAGGTAGTCGTCGGCCTATCCGGAAACCCGTTGGAGTAACCGCCTCAGAATCGTAGACCACCTCGGGCGCGATGGGTGCAGCCCGTCGTTGCCCAGCGTACGTGGAGGTCTGGCTGTGGCAGTTCGGGCATGGCAGCCGCAGGCTGCGGGGCCGGTTGTCGAGCAAGTCGCCGCTGGCCCGGACACCGAGCAGCCGCATCACCTCGGTGATGTTGTGGGCTGTGGCGGCCGCCTCAGCGAGTAACTCCGGTGTGCATTTGTACCGAACCATTCACGCACGGTAGTGCTCGGGTCTGACGGTCTCAGTCGAGCCCGAGGTCGCGGCGGAGTTTGGCGACGTGCCCGGTGGCCTTGACGTTGTAGAGCGCCCGTTCGATCTTGCTGTCGGGGTCGATGACGAAGGTCGAGCGGATCACGCCGGTCACGGTCCTGCCGTACGACTGCTTCTCGCCGTACGCGCCGTAGGCGGTGAGTACCGCCTTGTCCACGTCCGACACCAGCGGGAAGGTGATGGCGTCGCGGTCGCGGAACTTCGCCAGCTTCTCCGGCTTGTCGGGGGAGATGCCGACCACCTCGTAGCCCGCCGCCTGGAGCGAGGCGAGCGAGTCGCGGAAGTCGCACGCCTGCTTGGTGCAGCCGGGGGTCATCGCGGCCGGGTAGGCGTACAGGACCACCTTGCGGCCTCGCAGGTCAGCCAGGGAGAGTTGGTCGCCGGTGTCGGTGGGCAGGGTCCACTCGGGCGCGGGGTCACCGGGGGAGAGACGATCGGGCGCGGTCATGGCCCCGACCCTACCGCCGGGCGTGCCGGTGTCGGCGTCGGCGGCGCGCGCCGGCTCGTCGTCCGGGATGTCGGGGTGTCCTCGAGCCGCGGACACCCCGACATCAGGGAAAGCGAGTCGATCAAGCCACTGGCAAAGGTGATCAAGACCATGCGTTGTTGCCAGATTCTGGCAACAACAAGTTGCAGGAAATAGGCTTACCCCCGCCGGGTCCGGTCGGGTCCGCTGACGCGTGGGAGGTCGCGTGGAAACACTGGCGATGCACATCTCGAACGGGATCATCGACGGTCCCGTGGCAGCGGTCTTCGCTGCGCTCGCCCTCGTCGCGCTCACCTACTGCGTCCTGCGCGGTCGGCGCGACCTGGATGACCGGCTCGCCCCGATGGCTGGCCTGGTCGCGGCGTTCATCTTCGCGGTCCAGATGCTCAACTTTCCGATCTTCACGGCGGGCGTGAGCGGTCACCTGCTCGGTGGCGCGCTCGCCGCGATGCTGGTGGGGCCGTGGGTCGGCGCGCTCTGCGTGGCCGTGGTCCTCGTCGTGCAGGCACTGATCTTCGGCGACGGTGGGGTGGCGATGCTCGGCCTCAACATCACCAACATGGCGCTGCTCGGCACCGCTGCCGCGTACCTGCTGATCTCGGTGCTGCTGCGGCTGCTGCCCCGCACGCGGGCCGGCCTGGCGGTGACCGCGTTCGTCGCGGCGCTGGTCAGCGTGGTCGTCGCGTCCCAGGGCTTCGTCCTGGAGTACTGGCTGGGCGGCACCACCGACCTGGGTAACAACCTGGCCGGCCTGGCCGGCACGATGGCCGGCGTCCACGTGCTGATCGGCATCGGCGAGGGTCTGATCACCGCGACCACCGTGCTCACCGTCGCGAAGGTCCGCCCCGACCTGGTGTACGCGCTGCGCTCCCTGCATACCCCCACCACCCCCGCTGTCCCGGTCTCCGGAGGTGTCCGATGAAGAACCGTTCCTGGGCCTTCCTGGCCGGGGGCCTACTTGTCGCCCTGCTGCTCGCCGGCGTCGTGAGCAACTACGCCTCGTCGCACCCCGACGGGCTGGACTCCTCCCTGCGCAAGGGCTGCACCGTCGATGTCGACGACAACATCGTCGGTGGCAGTTGCCCAGCCCAGCAGGCGAAGGACCACGAGTTGGGGGACAGCCCGCTCGCCAACTACGGCGTGCGGGGCGTGGAGAACAGCTTCCTCTCGACCGGCCTCTCCGGCGTACTCGGAGTGCTGGTGACCTTCGCGATCGGCGTCGGTGGCTTCTGGCTGCTGCGCCGCCGGGATACCGCGCCGAGCGAGGGCGACGGCGGCACGTCCGCCGAGGGCGCGGCGGTCGGCGCCGGTGGCGGCCGCACCGGCACGAGCGACTGAGCAGGGGGTACGCGATGGGCGCCGGTCGCGGGCATGTGTTGTACCGCGAGTCGGCCTCGGCGGTGCACCGGCTCCCGCCCGAGGTCAAGATCGTGGCGATGGTGGTCTTCACGGTCGCCGTGGTGGCCACACCGCGCGAGGCGTTCTGGGCCTTTGGGGCGTACGCCCTGCTGGTGGCGGTGGTGGCGGCGCTGGCCCGGGTGGGGCCGCGCTGGCTGCTCAGCCGCGCGCTGATCGAGCTGCCGTTCGTGCTGTTCGCCGTCGCGCTGCCGTTCCTCGGGGCGGGTGAGCGGGTCGAGGTGCTGGGTCTGCGGCTGTCCGAGGACGGCCTGCACGGCGCGTGGAACATCCTGGCCAAGGGCACGCTCGGGGTCCTCGCCTCACTGCTGCTGGCCGCGACCACCACCACCCGGGACCTGATCGTCGGATTGGACCGGCTGCACTGTCCGCAGATCCTCACCCAGATCGCCACGTTCATGCTGCGCTACCTCGACGTGCTGGTCGGCGAGGCGCGACGGATGCGGGTGGCGCGAATCTCCCGGGGCGACGACCCGCGCTTCCTGTGGCAGCTCCGCGGCTTCGCCGCCGGCGTCGGTGCGCTCTTCCTGCGCGCCTTCGAACGCGGTGAGCGGGTCTACCTGGCGATGCTGTCGCGGGGCTACACCGGGCGGATGCCCGCGGTGTGGCAGGGCGACGGCGCCGCGACCGCCGGTCAGTGGCTGATCGCGGCGACCGTGCCGGTGGTGGCGGCCTCCATCGCCGCGACCGCCGTCGTGCTGACATGATCGGTGTCGTGCAGACCGCCCTCTCGCTGGACGTTCGTGGTCTTCGGTACGCGTACCCGGACGGGCACGTGGCCCTGCACGGCGTGGACCTGGCGGTGCCGCGCGGCGACCGGGTGGCGCTGCTCGGCCCCAACGGCGCCGGCAAGACGACCCTGGTGCTGCACCTCAACGGCATCCTCACCCCGGCCGAGGGCAGCGTCAGCGTCGGCGGGCTGACGGTCACGCCGGACCGCGCGACGCTGGCCGAGGTACGCCGCCGGGTAGGCATCGTCTTCCAGGACCCCGACGACCAGCTCTTCCTTCCCACGGTGGCGGAGGACGTCGCGTTCGGGCCCGCCAACCTGGGGCTGCGCGGGGCGGAGCTGGCCGCCCGGGTCGACGAGGCGCTCGCCGCGGTGGGGATGAGCGAGCACCGGGACCGGGCCCCGCAGCACCTCTCCTTCGGGCAGCGCCGCCGGGTGGCGGTGGCGACGGTGCTGGCCATGCACCCGGAGATCCTGGTGCTGGACGAGCCGTCGTCGAACCTGGACCCGGCGGCCCGCCGCGAGTTGGCCGAGATCCTGCGCGACCTGCCGGTGACCCTGCTGATGGTCACCCACGACCTGCCGTACGCGGCGGAGCTGTGCGAGCGCTCGGTGATCCTGGACGGCGGCCGGATCGTCGCCGACGCACCCACCAGCACGTTGCTCAGCGACGCCCCGCTGCTGGCGAAGCACCGCCTGGAGCTTCCGCAAGGCTTCACCCCGCACCCCTGACCCATCTCCTCGACGTTCAGTCGTGAGTCCGGGTCGGGTACCCATCCTCGCTGAGGAACGGGGACGTTCCCACCGATGCTCGTCCGGGGGCGACGGCAGCGGAAACCTGTGCACTGTCGCCCGTTCCTGAGGGGTCGACGGCGGGCTTGCGGTACGGACCCCAGCCCACGAACCGGGCGTACAGGTCGTGCGGGCTCGGGCCGTCATGTGGGTTGAGGCGGTAGAGATCCCTGGTCGCCTCGTAGTACATGCCGGCGAGGTAGATCGTCAGGCCGGTCGGGTTGTCCTCGAACTCGGCCTTCAGGCGTAGCCGTGCTTCGCCGCAGGGCCAGACCTGGCCATCCGCTCGGCAGAGCCACATCGGACGCAACGGGGTGTGCGGGGGTTGCCGCTCGTTGTGGCTCTGCGGGAAGCGGGGCTTCGGACCGGCCAGGGGTGGCTGCGCCTGACTGCTGAGCGTGCTCATCTGTCGTCTCCTGCCTTTGGGTTACCAGTTCGGCGGCCAGTGTCCAATTGATCTCGGTAGGTGCGTTCCAGTTCGGATTGAACGGCGGTACGAAGCCGCCGACGAGTGATGGCCCGTAGCGGGCGATCGGCTGATCGGGGGCGCCGCTCGCCCGCTCGCGCTTGCGGGCGGTGCGGCAGGAGGGGCACGCGCACCGCCGTGCACCCAGGCGGAAGCGCTTCGATCGGTGCGGCCTGTGCCTTGGTCGGGCCAGGTCGGCATCGTCGTCGTCCAACGGGCACCTCCTGCCTGCTGCACGGAGTCCGGGCCGCGAATCGCATCCCCCGCCACGACCCGGACCCCGAATCCTCGGGGCACGACGCCGGGCTGTCTCGGGGAAAGCAACCCGGCATCGCGCACTTCACAGTCTGGATAGGACGGGTCTATCTTCGATACGTGCTCACGCCCACCGAGCTTGGCAGATACGGACAGTGAGCACCCTCGAGTGACTGTGAGTGACACGCCGAATGAATTGAGCCGAGATGAGGAGCCATGGGCAGCGTGATGGATTACGTCGTCGGAGAGCTTCGCTTCCTTCGAGCCGCGCTGAGCCTTAGCCAGGAGGAATTCGGCAGGACTATCGGCTATTCGGCGTCGCACGTGAGCTCCGTCGAGACCGGCAGCCGGCCACCCACAATCGACTACGCCATGGCCGTAGACCGTGCACACGATCCGTTGTGCGACGAGAAGAGGGGCGGCCGCGTCGCCCGCATGTTGCGCGAGCTGTCCAAGGCCGACCCTGAGTGGCTGAGTGAGTGGATCCAGTGCGAGCAAGAGGCCACCCTGATCAGATGGTATGAGCCCGCCTTCGTGCCCGGCCTGCTCCAGACTGAGGTGTACGCCCGGGCGACCTTGCCGAGCAACGTGCTGACGGCCGAGGAGATCGAGCTGCGAGTCTCCTCACGGCTCGGGCGTCAGGCGATCCTCACCAAAGAGCGGCCAGCTCAGTTCGTGGCCGTTGTCGACGTCATGGTCCTGCGTCGGCCCATAAGCGGCAGCCCCGGGATCATGGCTGAACAGATCGCACACCTGGTGAAGATGGCCGAGCTGCCGAACGTGCAAATACTCGTGGTGACTGAGGACGCCGGGGTCTACCCTGGATTGCAGGGCGGATTCATCCTGGCAACGCTGCCCGACGGTGCAGTGGTCGCCCACCTTGATCACCAGGTGCGAGCACAGGTAGTCAACGGGGCCGATGACCTTGCTAGCCTCCAAAGGACGTGGGAGGCAGTCAGAGGCGAAGCCCTCTCTCGAAGGCAGTCACTCGAATTGATCAAGGAAGCGGCGAAGAGATGGACATGACCGGTGCCAGGTGGCACAAATCGACTCGTTCCGGCTCCAACGGCGGGTCGTGTGTAGAGGTGGCCGACAACCTGCCCGGTGTCGTGTTCGTACGCGACACCAAGGATCGTGAGGGTGGCACCCTCCACTTCAACCCGCAGTCGTGGCGGTCGTTCGTCGATCTGGCCAAGCAGATCGGCCCGTTGGCCTAATCGAAGCTCACCATGCAGAGAGGGTCCCTCAGCGCTGGGTGGATTCTCGGGGTCCTCGCAACACCTGATGGTTTAGGTGGCTGTCAGTAGATCACGCAGACGCTCGGCTGGGTTGTCCCAGCCGAGCGTTTTGCGTGGTCGGCTGTTGAGTTGTTGGGCAACGTGCTTGAGGTCCTCGGGTCCGTAGGCGGACAGGTCGGTGCCCTTGGGGAAGTACTGGCGTAGCAGGCCGTTGGTGTTGTCGTTCGATCCGCGCTGCCAGGGCGGGTGTGGGTCGCAGAAATAGACGGGCACGCCGGTGGCGACGGTGAATTGCTTGTGTGAAGCCATTTCCGCGCCTTGGTTCCAGGTCAGCGACCCGCGCAGGTGGGCCGGCAGCGTGGCGACGAGGTCCACGAGGACGTCGCGGACCTCCTCGGCGGTGTGGCCGCCAGGCAGGCTGCCGATGCTCGCTGGCGAGGGCTGGCTCGACGGCGCCAAGACGCCGTTCGGGTTGGTTGGTGCGCAGTAGCTGTTCAGCGTGAGTAGATGGGCGGCCGAATCGGTCTGACCTGTGGTTATGCGCTCATACGGTGGGTCGAT
>NZ_JBNCKT010000168.1:0-8077 GCF_049841675.1 Micromonospora sp. DT4 | reverse complement strand
AGCGCGAAGCCGCCCGACGCATCAACGCCGAACGACTTCTCACTGCGTAGCCGTCCAGTTACCCGACAGTCTCTTAGTGTCGGCGTGCCGGCTGTTGAAGAGGCGGCACCTGCAGCCGGATGGTCGGTGAGCAGCCGGCGGGCGGCGTCGGCGTAGCGCATGGCGGTGCGGTCGCCGATACCGAACAGGACAGCCAGGTGCAGGGCGTCCGGGCCGTGGCTCAGCGCCTCTTCGAGTTGCCGGTCCATGCTGATCTGCTTGAACGTGACACCAAGTCCTCGTAGAGGCTTCTCCAGCCACCCTTCGCTGACCGGTCGAAGATCGTGGCCGGTCTGCTCGCTGAGGAACAGGTGCTGGTTCAGCGTGTGCGGCCAGCGCCGTTGCCGTGCGACCAGGTGCCGGTCGAGCAGTTCGGCGGTGAGGTCGTCGAGCGGCCGGGTGTGCCCATTGATGGTGATCCGACGCTTTGATCGGTCGATGTCTTCGAGTTTCAGCCGTCGCACGGCGATGGGTCGGGCTGCGTGGATTGCCGTCAGCGCCAGGGCCAGTCGATGCGCCGGGGTGGTGCATGCCTGCACCGCTCGGGTCAGGGTGTCATCGGGCAGCGGCATCGGCAGCCGGTGTCCGACGTTGCCGGTGCTGAAGTGCGTGGTGGGGTTGCGGAAGATGCGCCCGGCGTTCTTGCACCAGCGGAACAAGGAGCGCAAACCGACCAGGTGGCGCTTGCGGGGTAGGCCGGTCATCCCGTCGAGGTGCTCGCGGACGTCGTCGCGGGTTACCTGCCGGAGATACTCATACCTTGCCGACCACGTAATGAGGGCGGGCATGGCTGCGGCGAGGTATTCCCGGACGGTGCCCACAGCCCGGGGTGTGGTGCGAGTTCCGCCGTGGCGCAGGGTGTTGAACCAGGCTTCGACATCCTCGGCGATGCCCGGTGTCAGGACTGTGAGCTTGCCGGCGAGCCAGGCGTCGACGGTGTCGGCGCGATCGTCGTCAAGCAGGCCGAGGTGATCGATGACCTCGGCGGTGCGCGAGACGTTGTAGCCCAGCCGGTCGACGTGGCCGATCTCGGTGTAGCTGAGCCGGTCACCTGGGGCGTGGGCGGACAGCAGGACGACGAGAGCATCGTCGACCTCGTCGGCGAGGTGGTGCGACCAGCCGCGCGCCTCGCCCAAGTCGCGCGCCGCCATCCGCGCGTGGATCAGTGTTCTGTTGCCCGGGTTGGCGTGGGCGCGCCGGTCGAACCGCGTGAAGTCGCGCCGGCACGAGAACAACGCGAGCTGCCCGGGGATCTGCCAGGTGACCGGCTGGCCTTCCGATCGCACAGCCGACGGCTGGGCGGCCGTCGTGGCGTGTAGTTCGTTGGACGTGCCGAAGCCGGTGAGAAACAGCTGCCAGTGGGTGAAGGTCATGCCGGCCGGGATCGGTCCGCGGATGCGTTTTTGGCCGAGGTGCTGGATCGCCTCGGCGCGACATAGTTTGCAGTGCCCGTGTAGCAGGCGGACCCGGCGGGCGCAGCCGCGGCAGGGCCCGACGTACCAGCCGCTGCGTCCGCGCGGCAGGAGGGGCAGATGCTGTTGCCGTAGATGTCGCCCCAGGCCAGGCAGTGACGGCAGCTGCCGAGCAGCCCCCGTCGCTGCGATTTCATATCGGTGGCAGGCTTCGCCCGGACCGCGGGCGCGGGGTGATCCCGGATTCGCCGACGGCCCGGGTCTGGTCCTGCTCACCGTCCTGCCTGGTCTGGGCCTGCACCGGCTCGGGCTTGAGGAGGTCGGAGATGCCGCACTGCAGGACCGCGCAGATGACGTCGAGGTCGGACAGCTTGAGGCTGATCGGCTGCCCGGACCACAGGTTCGACATCTTTCCGGCGCTGATTACTAGGCCGCGCTCGGCGAGTAGCCGTTGCATCTCGCTGGCCTTCCAGATGCCGGCGTTGGCGGCGGTCAGTCGCAGGTTCCACTTCATGACAAGAGTCCTTCCCACCGTTCGGCGGCGCGTTGCTGTCCGGCGATCCAGGAATCTTCCACGTGGGTTTTGAGGACGTGCACGTAGCGCATGGTGGTGGCGATCCACCAGTGCCCGAGCAGTTCCTGGATAGCGATCAGGTCCATGCCGCTGCGGTAGAGCTGCGACGCGCAGTAGTGCCGCAGCGCGTGTGGGGTCAGCCGGTCGGTCCAGTCCGGCAAATGCCCAGCGACGGCCTCGGCGAGGCCGCGGCGCAGACCGTCGCAGGAGATCCGCATCGCCGTGCCGTCGGGGTGGTGGCGCTCGGAGGGGAACAAGGGCGCTCCCGGGCGGGTGTAGTCGTCTCCAAAGCATGCCCAGACGTCCTCGATGTACCAGCGCAGCAACCGGTCGGCGCCGTTGATCAACGGGGTGACCCGTTCCCGCGGACCGCTGCCCTGGCTGCCCTTGCCGAAACGCACGTGCAGCTTGCCGAACCGGCCGAGTTCCCACCGCAGGTCGGCCACGTCCAACATCCGCACCTCATTGACGCGCAAACCGATCAGCGCGATCAGTCGCGCCGCGACATAGCTGCGAGCCGTCGGCGCGAATTTGCGACAGCTCACCAGGTCGCCACGCCAGCCATCGAAAAGGGCTCCGACCTCGTCGTCTCCCGGCGGGATCCGAAGGCCAATGTCCGCGCGTCCGCGAGGCCGGTTGATCTCGTCCAGCGGGCACTGCAACGCTCGGCCCATCAGCGCGTAGATCTCGGCACGCAGCCGCAGATCCAGAAACGCGAAGTAGGTGGAGAGGCTCTGCGCCTTGGCCAGCCTGGTGCCCTTTGCCGCACCGCGCAGCACCACACCGAAGTAGCGGTCGGCGTCCGGCGGCTGCATCTCCCACAGCGGCCGGCCGAACCAGCTGCGCATCTGCTCCAAGTGCCCGGTGTCGTTGCGGATCGTCGAGTCGGACAATCCGGCCGACGCCCGTGCCAGGACAAAGCCCGAGAACGCGTCGGTCTCGAAAGCGGCCACCTCATCTGGGCTGGCCGGGACGCGTCGCTCGTGCAGCTCGCGCACCACGGCCAGCCCCATCACGCCTCCCAGCGAGATCAAGAAAGATGAGCATCGGGAGGCTACCGCGAGAGAACCTCAATATTCCTGAATCTTCATCAGATCGTGTCGTTGACGTCAAGTGAGCCAGAGAGCGACAGGCCAGAGCACCCCGGTCGTCGCCGACGGGGGCACGCCCGGTCTATGAACTCACGTCTTATCCCACAAGACGGCAGCGTCGAACGGTGGGATCCTGCCCTGGGCGGCCAACAGCAGGAGCGTGGAGCTCTGCACACCGGCACCCAGCGACAGGTAGCGGTGGGCAGGTGCGGTCACGCCACCACCCCGGCTTCCAGCTCCTGGCTCTTGACAAACACGAGGACGTCCTCGTGTGCGATCAGGTGCATCGGGGTGCCGGCGGCCCGGGCCTTGCGGACGGCTTGGAGTTGGAAGAACGACGGGCGGGCCACGAGCCCGCCGTCGCGGACGGCGGCGAGCAGCGCCACGCACCGGTCGACGGGGGTGAGGCCGGCGCGGATGCCGGCGCCGATGACGGCCGAGGGGAGGTCGACCAGTTCGCCGTGTTTGCGCCACGGTCGGGCGGTCACGACGACGACGCCACCGGGGCGCAGGAGGGTGTGGCAGCCGGCGAGGATCTGGGCGAACCCGTCGGTGAGTCCGGTGAGGTCGCGGTAGGCGAGGTTCCCGCGGTCGGTGCCGTCGTTGTAGGCGTTGTCGAACTTGGCTACCCCGTCGGCGCCGGGCCGGACGAGGCCGTGCACGGTGGGCCCGTACGGCGGCGACGTCACGACGAGGGCGACCTGGCCGGCCAGGGCCCCGGGTACGAGCGACAGGATGCTGGTGGCGTCGCCGCGGATGACGCCGGCCCGGCCGGTCGCGCCTTGGGTGTGGGCGTGCTTGATGTTGGCGTCGGCGATGTCGGACCAGCGGGACTCGTACTCCACCCCGATCGCGTCCCGGCCGGCGTGGATCGCCTCGACCAGGGTGGTGCCGATCCCACACATGGGGTCCAGCACCAGGTCCCCGGGCTTGGTGTAGGCGGTGACGGCGTGCGCGGCGATCGCGGGGAGCATCCGCGCGGGGTGCTGCACTGACTCACGGACGTACCGGCCGCGGCGTTGGACGGGGCCGGTGGACTGGGCAGTCGCCCACACCGACAGGCCCTCCGGGCCGGGAGTAGCCCGGTGGCGTCCGATCGGGTCGGGGCTCGTGGCGGCAGTGGTCGTGGTCTGCTCGTGGGACGGTTCGGGGGTGTGTGCGCGGTGCCTAGCCACGGCGACCACCGCCCTCGCGTCCGTTCCGGCGCGGGGCCGGGCGCTGGGCCTGGCTGAACACCATTAGGTCCGCGTGGACCCGCAGGTGCGCCACCCGCCACCGGTCGCTCACAGCAGTGGTGAGGGTGAGCAGTTCCTCGTCGGTGACGTGGTAGACGAACGCGTCCCCGTCGGTGTCGGCGGTGACCGCGACAAGGTGCTGCAGGTAGCCCAGTCCGACGCCAGCGGCGGCTTGGACCACGCCGGAGAAGTCCTCCGGGCCGGCGGTGGTGCCGGCCGGGACGGTGACGACGAGGATCAGGCAGCCGCCCGGCTGCAGCAGCTGGGCGCAGGCGGCCAGCAGCCACGCCAACCGGACCCGGTTGGTAGCGGCGTTGGGGTCGAGGGGCCAGCAGGCGACCACGAGACTGGTTGCCTGCTGCAGGGAGCCGCCGGACGGCAGGCCGGCGACCGTGTCGGCCGGTGGGTGCAGGTCCGGGTCGGTGAGGTCGTCTCCGAACCAGGCGCCCATCTCCGGCAGGTCCTCCTCCTCGTCGGCGTCGCCGGTGATCCCGCTGGCGAGCGAGACGGGAGTGGCCGGGCTGATGATCAGGCTGGACGCGTCGGTGAACCACGCTGGGTGGTGCAGGCGGGCCCCGGCCGCGCAGGCGGAGGTGAGGGCGTGGTCGGGGGTGAGGTCGACGACCGCCTCGCCGGGGCGGCTGTAGGCGGCGATGAGGCGGTCGGCGAGTCGGGTGCCGATGCTGCGTCCGGCGTCGCCCGGGGTGCGGGCGGTGCGCCAGACGGTGAGCGGTACCGGCGGGTCGCCGGCGACCAGGTCGGTCGGGGTCGGGTCGACCCCGGCCAGGGGGCCGGTGTCGACGGTGGGATCGTGCTGCGGGTTGTGGTGCTGCGGCGTGTGCTCGCTCATGTGGTGTCGGCTCCGCGCCGCGCCGTGGTGCGCTGACACTCTCAAAACGGTGTTTGTGAGCTGTGGCGAACACCTGCCGATCTCACGGGGATCTCACGAATGTCTGACAGCCGGTTCCTGTCCGCTCGGCTGGCCTCGGGAACGCGGGATGATCCGGCTGTCGCCGGCTCGACCGGGCCGGGTCGGCGTCGTGAGATCGTCAGAGCGATCGGCCACTCCCGCTGTCAGACACGCACGGTCACGACCACCTCGACCATGACAGCGACTTGCATCGATGACGCAGGGGCGCTGGCCGGTCTTGTCAGATCGCCGTCCGATGTCCCGGACGGCGGCGGCGTCTGTCCTGACGGCGGCGGCGTCACGGAGGACACCGGTGCTGGATTGTCATCGGAGGCGGCGGCCGTGTCAGACCGTCCCCGCGCCGGACGAACGCCGTCAGACGGCGCGCCACCGCGTCGCGCAGGGTTGACGATGACATTCGGCTGCAGTGTCAGCCTGTCGCGATCTGACACCGTGCCGCCCGCGGGGCGCTGTTAGACGCTGTTAAACCGGCTGGGTCCCCGTTGTCAGACCCCTCGGCCGGTGTCGTGTCCCTCGCGGCCTTGTCCCGTGCCCTTCGCCTCCTGTCGTGTCAACGCGCAGGTCAACGCGGCTTTGTCAGAACGGCGACGCGCGCCAGCGTCGGTCGTCAGTCAGCGGGTGGCCGGTGGCGGCTGGTGCTGTCGACCCGAGGATTCACGCCTGCTGGCCTGCGTTGTCAGGGGCCGGTGAGACCGAGGTGGCGCAATGGCGGTCAGGCGCGCCGGCCGCACACCTCCGGCCGTCATCGACATTCGCCTCTGACATGGGAGTTCGTGACATGACCGCGTCCGCCAAGGACTGGCCCGACTCGCCGCTGGACGCCGTGGACACCGCGTTCGCCGACCTGACCTGCGACCCCGACCCGTTGTCACTGGACCTCGACCCGCTGGCCGATCAGCTCGGCGACGACAGCGGTCTGCCCGGCGGTGTCATCGCCCTGCCGGCGTTGCGGCAGTGGCTGCTGGAGCACCCCCGCGCCTACACGGCCCGTGACGTCGTGTGGCGGGAGCTGGTCCGCCGCGCCCGTCTCGACGGTCCTGCCTGGGTCATCGCCGCGGTCGCCCTGGCGATGCCGGCGCTGCGCCGCTACGCCGGCCGGCTGCACACCGGCTGGGCCGGCGACGCCCACGACCTGGACGCCGAGATCCTCACCGGCTTCCTGGGCGCCCTGCGGGACCGGGTCGACCTGGCCAAGCCGGCGCCGTACGCGGCGCTGTGCATGGCGGCGTGGCGGGCCGGCCACGAACTGCGGCAACGTGACGGCGCCGAGGCCATGCCGGTGGACAACCTCGAACACGTCACCGGCCCCCGCACCCCGAAGCGGCCCTACGGGCACCCGGACCTCCTCGTACGCCGAGCCGTCGAGTTGGGCATCGTCGACGCCTGCGACGAACAGCCCTACATCGACGTGCGGCTGGGCCACCGGGCCATCGAACCCATCGCCGCCCGCCTCGGCCTGGAGGTCGACACGCTGCGGCGGCGTGTCGAGCGCATCGACGTCCGCATCGCCGACGCGCTCGCCGCCGGGATGCTCACCGAGGCGACCTCACCCCGGGCGCGAAAAGACCTCACCGCTGCGGCCGAGCGACGGCAGCACATCCGGGCCGCCCGCGGCGGCAGCGCACGGCATCCTGTGGCGCAGGTGACGCTGGCAGCCGCCTGACCGCCGACCATCCCGCAGGCTCTCCCGACGCGGGCCCGACCATCTGGTCGGGCCCGCGAGCGCGTACGGCGAACCCCTCGCGCCGCACCACTTCGACCGGCTCCCACCCTGGTGCGGGAAGGGCCGTCGTACTCACTTTCGGGCGGCCCGTCGGATCTCTCACGGATCTGACAGCGGCGCCCACGAGGTGTTGAGGCGGCGGCTGTGAGACCCGGCGCCGACGCCGACGGCGAGGTCCGCCACCAGCGGCACGATCGTCGGACAGGCCGCTGACCAGGGTGTCCTTTCTCAGTAAAGGTGCTCCGGTCGCAGTGCGCTGACCTGGGCGGATCAGTTTGATTGAGAAACCGGCTGGCCGGGTTTTCTCAGTTGATCTGCTCCGGGTTCGCGTTTGGGGCCGGTTTTCTCAGTCTTTCTGCTCCTGGGAACGCCTTCGTTGCGGATCTTGCTGGTGATGTAGTGGCTGACCGAGCCGTAGGACAGCTCGGCGCCGTGTTCATCGACGAGGCGTTCCCAGATCGCCCAGCGGGACAGGGGCGGTTTCTGGGCGAGGAGGTCGTCGATGATGTGGGCGTAGGCGTCGTAGACGCGGTTGCCGCGGGGTGGTGCGCGCCTGAACGCCATCGGGTTTGGGTCGGTGGTGAGGGCGAGCAGGACCGTGTCGGCTTGGACTCTGAACTTGCGGGTGATGGCGCGTAGCGACGGGTTGGTCTTCGCCTCTTGGCGGATGGCGTCCAGGAGTTCACGGGCGCCTTGCTGGCTGCGGCGTTTGACCAGGTTGGCGATACTGCGGGGCCGGCGTGGTGGGCTGTCGGGCTCGGCTTCGGGCTCGCGCGGCGCGTCGTCGGGTTCGGGGTTGAGGCGGTGGGGTCGGGCCTCGGTTTGCAGGGTGCTGAAATGGCGGGTCAGGGCGTCGACGCTGCGGCCGGTGACCACGGCCAGGCGGGCGGCGCGTACGGATCCTTGGTAGGTGGGCGGGGCGCAGAGGTATTGGCGTAGGTAGCTGGGTCGTAGGTGGTTGGCGTGGGCCAGACGGCGGATGTAGGCACCGACGGTGTCGGGGTACGGCCTGGAGTGCAGAGCTAGGTACAGCTGATCTTGCAGAGGTGCGCACTGTTTGTCCGTCGCCGTC
>NZ_JBNCKT010000167.1:424-8106 GCF_049841675.1 Micromonospora sp. DT4 | reverse complement strand
AACACCACGACCGAGCGGTACCCGTCCACAGTCGTCCTGACCTTCGACTGCACCGACTGGGACGGCAACATCGCCGTGCATGACCCGGACGGCAAGGTCATCGGCGCTGTCCTGCTACCGCTTGACGAAGCCAAGAAGATCCTGGCGGCCTCCACGGCCGCCCGGCCCGAGATCGAACCCGTGCTGGCCTACCTCGATGGCGCCAGCCCCAGCCGGGTGTGGAGCTACCGCGACGATCAACCCGCTTATTGATCACCGTCGGGCGTACCTGGACAACTGGGAGAATCATGACGGTCACCCATGGTCTCGACGCGAGCACGGCAGCGCTCGACCCGCTCGGCGCCGACGCCGTGATGCGGTCACTGCCCCAAGCCAACATCGCGGCCGACACCGCATGGCTGCACACCCGAGCCGTACACCTCAGCCAGGATGCCGCCCGAATCCGCGATGCCGCCCCCGCTCGGGCGGCATTGCGTGACCTGGGTATGCTCACCGCCTCGCTCGCCCGCCATACCGGCCGAGGCCTCGCACCACCTGTGGTCGAAGCGGCGATGCTCCACCTGGGCAACATCGCCGACGAGGTACCACGTGAGACCGTCTACTCATACAGCACCCGCAACCCCCGCGGACCCAGGCGGCGTTCCTTCACCGATACGCCCGGCGAGCACCTCTTCATCAACGAGGTCTCCGCCGCCAGCTGCGGCCTCGACGCGGCAATTGAGCACTGCCGCTACCTGCCCGAGGCCGCCGACCAACACGAAGCCAAGGCCGCCGCCGCAATCGTGCACCACCACCTGCGGGCCTTTGCCGCCCACCTGGTGACCGTCAAACGTGACCTGACGCCGCAGTACTTCACTGGCCGCCTGCGCCCCTACTTCCCAGCGCTCACCATCGCCGGGCAAACCTACTACGCGCCTGGCGGCGCCCAGATGCCCCTGCTCGTGATCGATGTCGTACTGCTCAACCAAGCGGTCACCGGCGAGCTCGCCAGCTGGTTCGAGCAATACGTCGACGACAACGTCATCTACCTGCCGCCACACCACCGCGCACTCGTCGAACAGGCCCGTGGCAACCCGGGTCTGGCGCGACTCGCTCACCGATACCCGCACCTGCGCACCGCGACCGGCTTGCTCATCGACGATCTGCTGCGGTTCCGCCTGCCACACCGCCAACTCGCCCAGGCCAACATGGCAATACGCGATGAAGGTGCTCTCGGCAGCGGCGGCTACACGACTGACGCCCTCGATCAACTCGTGGCCGTAACCAAGCGCGCCCGTATCCTCCTCGACCCTGGGAGCACCGCGTGAACAGCCGCTCGATCGATACCGACTTCCCGACGTTTCCCCTCGGCGCAGTGCGGTCCACGCTGCCTGCCAGCCCGACGACTCCACCGCAGCCCGTCACGACGTGCGTCCGCGTGGCCTATCCGAGCCGGGTCAATGCCATGGCTCTGGACTCCAGCAAGATCGTGCCGAACGGGGACGGCACCTACCTCGCCGGTGAACTGCTCGTGGCGTGCGACCTGCCACGCCACGTCGAGGTCAGCATCGTCGACGACGGTCCCGCCGTCCAGACGACACCTGACTGCGCCCATCCCGTCCTGGCCCGACATGCGGCGTTACTGATCCGCACGGTGCTTGGGGTCCATGAGCGCCTACGCGTCCGGGTCACTGCCCCGGACCTGCCCGCCCACATCGGGCTCGGTTCCAGCAGCGGTCAGATAGCCGCCGTGGCCGCGGCAGTCAACGAGATCTATGGCCGTCCCATCCCCGCTCGCCGGCTCGTAAGGTTCCTCGCCCGCAACCACGGCGAGGAGATCGACGAAGACCTCCACCACCTTCTGCCTGTGCAATGTCTGGGCGGATCCGCCGCCGTCGGGCTCATACCCGGCGCCGTCCAGGTCATCGCCGGCGCTCAGGTGCCACTGCTACAGGCTCCCTTGCCCGACGGCATGCACATCGTGCTGGGAATGCCCCATGAACCCTTGAACTGGGACGCACGAGCAAGCCTCGCAGCCGAGGCACGGCATTTCGATGGATTCATCACGACCGGCCGCACACACGGACCTGAGATCGCCTACCGCCTCCTGCACAACGCCTGGCCCGCCCTCATCGACGGTGACCTGCGCCCGCTGGGGCACCTACTCTTCGACTACCGCTTCCGGATGGGAAGCATCGCCAACTGCGCGTTCTCCCATCCAGATCTCCTCATCACCGCCGCGAAACTCGAACACATCTTCAGTGACCAGCTTGCTGACGTCCTTACCCTTTCCTCGGTCGGCCCCACCTTCTGCGCCGTTACACGTACTCCGGGCCCGTGTGAGCAGGCGTTCGCGGACGCGGAACTGAGGACCCTGCGCTGCCGGCCGGCCAACAGCGGCTACAGCCTCCATAACGGAGCTCAATCGTGACGAGTGTACGACCGGCCCCTACCGGCAACTACTGGAACGATCCGAACACTGTCTCAGCCTTCGCTGCACTCTCGGCGCCTGTCTACCTGACCAACCTGCTCTGCAGTCCCGTACCTGACGGCGCCGTTGCGCTCGACGTAGGCTGCGGTACGGGCCGGAACCTGCCCAGTCTGGTGGCTGCAGGCTTCCGTGTCCTGGCCATCGATCTGCATCCCGGCATGCTGGATGAGGCCCGCGACCACCACGCCGGGCCGCGTGTCGCACTCGCCCGTGCGAATGTCACCAACATGCCCGTTGCCGATCAACGGGCCTCGCTGGTCGTCTGCCACGGTGTCCTACACAACCTTCATGACCGTGACGACCTCGGGGCCGCGTTGCGTGAGCTGCACCGAGTCCTCGCCGTCGGAGGCTCTCTGTCGCTGAACACATTCACTGCCGGGCACCTCGACCCATGTCTCGACTCACTCGGCGACGACGTCTACGTCCTACCGAACGGCCAATACATGACCCTGCTGACGCCCGACGACCTGGAGAGCCTTCTCCTCGGAGCGGGTCTGTCAGTGTGCGGCGACGTCACGCAGTACCTCAGTCCGGGCGAACCGGGCCAACGCAGCGTGTGGCGCGCCATCCTCACCCGGGTATAGCCCGTCGAAGGGAACACCGTGCTCCTCGTCGCCGCCATCACAGACAGTCCCAACGACCAGGACATCGCCTTCACCCGCATGCCAGACCCTCCCGGCGGGCCTCTGCTCGTCGTCGACGAACGCAGACTGCGCCAACAGGTGTGGCGCCGGCTCGACGACGGTCAGGAACCCTTGCCCGACGTATCTGCCGTCAGGGTCCCGTTGTGGGCCTGCCACGTCGATGCAGCGACGGGGCAGGCCACCTTCTACGCCACCACGCAGTGGCGTCCCGCCGCGGCAGTGCTGGTCGCCTTCCACTACACCCAGATGCCAACCGGCGTGCCCACCGACGTCACCGGATGGGCTCACGCCCTCGTCGGCGAGCGGGCCGGAATGAACTTCCCTGTACCGAGGCCCGGGAGACGGCCCTCGCAAGGTCCAGAAGTCGAAACCAAGATCACCCTCGGTGCGAAGATCAACCCGCTGGCTGTCGCCCGTATCCTGTTGGAGCACTTGTCGACCATCGGAACGCCCGTATCCGACAGCATCATCTACCGGCGAATCCTGCGATCGGAGATCTACCGGCCAGCCGGCTCCAGCCCGCGCGAGTACGCCGCACTGACGCCGCGCCCTGACGGCAGTTGGTGGGCGAAGGCAAAGTTCCTCCGTGATGGTCAACTCCACAAGAGAATCCGTCCTGCGACCGACCAAGAACACGCTCTGGCCCTCGTCAGCGATGCGCTCGGTCGCAGGCCTCTCGACAAGGTTGGCCAGCTGCTACGCAGCACCTGGGACGTTGCTTCACCAATGGACCAGGACGGCCACTGGTCAACCATCACGGTAGACACGAGCACCCTCGCCCCATACCTGGGAACGCTTCAGCAGGTCGAAATCGAGTACGGAGCGTGCCTCACTGCGGCGCCCGCAACCACCGGCTCTCCGCCGGTTCGCCGGGCCGTGGAATCGACAGCGGGCGCTGTCGCTGATGCGCTCTCAGCCCCCGGTATTCCCCATGTCCGATTTGGTCAGAGCAAGATCGAGCACTTTCTCAACAACGGGCGGATCGATGACTGCGATTGATGAAGTGATGCCCATGCTCGACGCCGTCCTGGCGGGTCGCGACGCGCCCGCCGCCCTCGATGCTTGGTGCAGGGAAGACGTCGCTGTAGAGCTCAGCGGGTTGGCCATTCAGCTCCGTGCGTCGTCCAGCACGACAGCGAGGTACACGAGGAGCCTGTTCACCCCGGGCAGCTCCTTGTGGAACGCGCATGACGAAGCCATCTCGTCCACTGCGACGATGCGAACCATCGCCCTTCCCACCAACCGCGTCATCGCGCTCGCCGAACGCGTCCGTCTACGCGCCGCAGGCGTCCCACGGCATGTCAAGATGCATGCCCAGGCTCCAGCCAGGTGGCATCGAACTGCTGCCGGCCCGGTGCTCGTCACCGACACCGGTGCGGCGATAGCCCCTCAGGTGGTAGCTCGGCACGCCGACGGCTACACCGTGATCACGGTCGACGATGCGGACGCGGCGATGAATGCCGCCCGGCACCTCCGCGAGATCGGCTACCGGCGGGCCGAGAACGACGGCTGGGTCTGCCTACACGCGTCAGCTGCCACCATCGACGGCCGCGGCATCTTGTTCGTAGGCAACTCCGGCGCCGGCAAGTCCAGCCTCGCCCTCGCCGTCGCCGCTGCCGACGACGGAGCTTTCCTCTCCAACGACCGCACCATGATCGCGATATCTCCGGACGCCGCTCCGCGAGCCGTCGCGATGCCCGGACCCATCCGACTCAACGGCGGAACGCTGAGCGCTCTCGGCTTGAGCCACGCCAGCCGGTGGAACCTTGCCCGTCCCAAGCCGGCATCTGGCTCGGACTGGCAGAGCTTCCAGGGGAGCAACAAGCTACACATCTTGCCCGAGGAGTGGCGTGAGCGCACGGGCACGCCGCTGTTATCCAGTGCGACAGTGGAGCTCATCGTCTTCCCACAGGTCATCCACGGTAACCACAAGATCGACTCGTGTTTGACTCCAGTCGGCCGAGCTCGGAGGTTTTTGGCGGCCCAGTGCATGTCACCCGGGGACGACATCTACGTGTGCGACTGGTTGAGTATCCGCCACAGAAAGACCGACGAGCAGGCCGCCAATTCTGCCGCTGTGCTCGACGCGCTTGCGCGCCGACCCGCCATGGACCTCCGCTTCGGTACCGATACTCCGTACCGGAACGTGACGGCAGCCATCATGGATCGACTAGACGCACTGTCACGCACATGAAACAGATTCCTGCCAAGAATCGGCTCCTAATCCTACCGGGTGCCGTAATCAAGATGTACCGCGAAGCATGGCGAGCCGAGAACGAAAAGGATGCTCTGCGGCGCCTCGGCGACGCTGGCATATTGGCGCCGTCCGAGCGAGGCTCCGGTCGTATCGGCAGTCGGAAGTTTCTTGTAATGAGCCGGCTGCGCGGATCGACGACGGGCGGAACTGAGGAGGCGGGAAGGCGAATAATTGCTTATCTGCGATCTGTGCATGAGCTCGGCGGGCCCGGCTTTGGCCGGCTCTGTGCGCCGCTCATGCCACGATGGAACGGCTATGTCCGTCAACGCCTGGTCTCCTACCGAAAAGTATTCGTCAGCCAAGGGCTTAACGAGGTCGCAAACACCGCTGACGCCGTTGCCCATCTACGACTACCCGAACCACCCATGCCATCTTTGTTGCATAATGACCCAGAGCCGGGAAATTTCCTCGAAGGTTCTGCCGGCATCGCGGGGCTCGACTGGGAACTGGCCATCTACGGCGATCCGGACCTCGACTACGCCAGGGTCGGCTGTACGCTTGGAATCCGTCCAGCCCGATTAGTCGATCTTCTTGATGATCAAGGGGTTGCGTTCAACGAGCAAGCGCTGACTATTTACCGTCGCGTTCACTTGCTCGGTCGTCTCATGTCGTCGATCACCGCCGCTCCACCAGATATGGCGGCTGCTCGGCATTGCCTAGGGGAGTTGAGAGCATGCGTTGATGACTATACGTAATTTAGGGTTCGCTACGGGGAATTGTGGATTCGGCCAACTATGCCTAGTTTGGAGAAGTTATGTTGGAATTAGCCGGAGGTGACCCTTCAGTCAAAGCTTCTTGCTCGCCGCAGGAACCTTGTCATCACGGTTATCCGCCGGTCGACTTTGACCGTTACCGAGTGGTGCTCTTCGACTGGGACGGAACTCTCGTCAACAGTCACCCCATCAACTTTCGCGCGCTGTCTCAAGCCTGTGAGCGATGGGGACTCGATCTCCGGGAAGAGTTCTATGCCTCTCGAATAGGAACTTCTGGTGGCGAGTTGATCTCAGAGCTTGCTGGAGTCGCCGGTATCGTTGCACCAGTCGAAACCATCGTTACCGAATGTATCGATCGGATTGTCGAGAGGGCATCCGGCCTGGAAGTCTTCGCTCCAGTCGTCGAACTCGCGATGGGCTTCCATGGAGAAGTCCCGTTGGCTCTCGTCTCGGGAGGCGCTCGTAGAGTCGTCGACGCCGGCCTCGAAGCCACTGGCCTGCGGCGTCTGTTCGACTATTTGGTAACCGGAGAGGATGCCCAGCGCGGAAAGCCCGATCCGGAATTGTTTCAGCTCGCCGCGCGCCGACTGGGCGCTGCACCTTCGGCCTGTCTCGTTTACGAGGACTCGCCTGAAGGCATTCAAGCGGCCGACGCGGCCGGCATGCACGTTGTGAACGTCCACTGTTTTCGCCGCCGCAGTGCAGGATCGGCGACCCGGTAGCTGTTCCGTATTGACAACAACATTAGCCCTCCCGACGCCGACTTCCTGGAGCATGCGCTGGTGGTTATCGGACGACGCAGATTGGCTGGCCGCCTGCTACGCCTGCAGTTCTGCACGGCTCCGGGCGAATTCCTTGCCGTAGCTGGCGATTATCTGGCCGCCGACCCGGTGGTCAGCACGGTGGTGACCACCGTCGCGCACCGGCTGTTGGCGCAGCAGGCCGATGGGATCGCGCAGCCCGACCGCAACTGGTGGTTGGTGGTTAGAGACGCATCCGGCACGATCGTCGGTGCCGGTATGCGAGCGGCGCCGTTCGCACCCTACCCGCCATTCCTGCTGCCGATGCCCGACGAGGCGGCCGTGGCCTTGGCTCGCGCGCTGCACGAGCGCGGGGATGAGGTGCTTGCGGTCAACGGGGCCGTTCCTGCCGTTGCGCTGTGCGCCGCCGAGTTGACCCGCCTTGGCGGGGGCAGGGCCCAGGTCAACCAGCACACACGGCTGCACGAACTCGGCGAGCTGGCTTGTCCGGTGCCCGTGTCCGGCAGACTGGAGCTCGCGGCCGAGGAGGACGTCGAGCTGGTCATGGAGTGGTTCGGCGCGTTCATGGGCGACGCCGACGAACAGGCGGGCCGCCAACGCGGTGCCAGCGCGCACGAAGTGCCCGACCGTATGGAATTGCTGCGCCGGCTGCGGGCCGGGCAGCTGTGGTTCTGGGTCGACGGGACTGGAGAGCGGGTGCACCTCACCGGCGCCAACCCACCATCGTTCGGCGTCGCGCGCATCGGCCCGGTGTACACGCCGCCAACCCACCATCGTTCGGCGTCGCGCGCATCGGCCCGGTGTACACGCCGCCAACCCACCATCGTTCGGCGTCGC
>NZ_JBNCKT010000167.1:0-324 GCF_049841675.1 Micromonospora sp. DT4 | reverse complement strand
GCGCATCGGCCCGGTGTACACGCCGCCAGCCCAGCGCGGGCGTGGATGGGCCAGCAACGCGGTCGCCGAGGTTTCCCGGCGGATCCAGGCCGACGGTGCACGGGTGTGCCTGTTCACTGACCAAGCAAACCCGACCTCGAACAAAATCTACACCGCTCTCGGCTACCAGCCCGTGGTAGATATGGCCAACCTCATCATCGTCCGTTGACGGGAATGGCGCGCATGGCGGAGGAGGTTAAGGCGGACCCAGGGCTATTGCGTAGTGGTGTTGACCCTGGTCGCGGTCGGTATTTCGGTGGTCACGGCGGTGATGAGGTCGTGGGG